>JBBITV010000208.1:604-6948 GCA_037440585.1 Chloroflexota bacterium | reverse complement strand
GCACACCGAACCAGGCGTTCTTCCGGGTGACCTTGCCACTCTCCACTCCCGCCCTGGCCGTGACCGCCTTCCTCGGCTTTATGACCGGGTGGACGGAGTTTGCCATCTCCTGGCAATTCCTTACCAATCCGAAAGATTTTACCCTCATGATGGCTCTGTACAACATGGTTGGCCAGTACGCGGATAGTACTCCCTGGTCCATGTTCTCGGCCATGTCCATTCTGGTCGCTGTGCCTGTCTCGGTCATTTACCTCTCGATTCAGAGATACATCGTGGGCGGGCTTGCGATTGGTGGCGTGAAAGGCTAGCATAGCCATAATCCCGCCCCTCCGTGTGCTTGCTGTCACTCTGACGCTCGCCATTACTGCCTGCGCGCCTGTCGCCACGCCCATGCCCACGCCGACGGCTGTGCTGCCGGTTGCCATGCCCACCATCCAAAAGCCCTCTTCCCGACCCACTCGCGCTCCAACCGCCACCTCCTCAAAACCAGCGCTTCAAACCCCACGTTGGTTCGACGACGTCGTCCTGTACGAAATCTTCCCACGCAGCTTCTACGACTCCAACGGTGACGGCATCGGCGACCTCAAAGGTATCACCTCAAAGCTCGACTACCTTAAGGACCTGGGTATTGGAGCAGTGTGGCTGACGCCCATCTTCGCCTCGCCCAGCTACCACGGTTACGACACCACTGACTACTACAAGATTCATCCCGATTTCGGCACCGAGGTCGACCTGGTCGAATTGGTCCGCGAGGCCCATAAACGCAATATCCGCGTCCTGCTCGACTACGTTGTGGCCCATACCTCCAATCAGCATCCATTCTTCAAAGACGCCCTGGGCAACCTGAACTCGAAGTACGCGGACTGGTACCGTTGGAGCGACAAAGCGCACCTTACCTATGAGTCGTTCCGGGGCGTCAAGGAAATGCCAACCCTCAATCACGACAATCCCGAGGTTCAGCAATATCTGATCGACATCGCGAAGTATTGGATGGAGAAGAGCGGCAGTGGCAACCCGAAAGAGGGCATCGACGGCTACCGCTGCGACTACGTCCTGAACGTGCCGCACGCTTTATGGAAGAAGCTCCGTGCCGAGCTCAAGGCTGTGCGTCCCGACTTCCTGCTCCTGGCCGAAGCCTGGACCAGGATGCTGGATATTGCAGAGTACTACGACGACGAATTCGACGCCACGTTTGACTTTCCCCTCTACGGCGATATCGAGGGCAGCCACGACCGGATCGGAGACAGCCTGTTACTCGGGGTGACCTCGCCGGACCTGTTGGCCTCTACGCTGGCTGTGCAGACCCGGCTATTCCCCCCCGGCGCGCAGTCGGTCCGTTTTATTAACAATCACGATACGAACCGGGTCATGAGCGAGGTCAAAGGGGATATACGGCGGGCAAAGCTAGGCGCGACACTTCTTCTGACCCTGCCGTCCACGCCGATGGTCTACTACGGAGAGGAGATCGGCATGGCGGGCACCAAAGGGCCCGCGCCAGATTATGACCAGACGCGGCGTGAGCCGATGGAGTGGTATGCTGCCGAAACAGGACCGGGAATGACAACCTGGTACCGGCCGGGCAATCGTAACAACCAGCCCCACGACGGCATCTCCGTCGAGGAGCAGCAGGGTAAGGCGGGGTCGCTCCTGGAGCACTACCGCGCGTTAATCGCCCTGCGCAATACTCACGCGGCGCTACGTACGGGACGCTTCGAAAAGGTCGCCCTTGACGGTGGGGATAAGGTGGCGGCCTTCCTGCGCCTCAACGTGGGGGAAAGCTTCGTCGTCGTGTTGAACTTCGATGACCAGCCAGCGGCTGTGACGCTGGATCTCGCCAGCGCCTCGTTGCCTGATGGCCGTTTCACTGTGACCGACGCCTTGACTGGGAAGAGCCTCCCCGACCTCCAGGGAATGACTTACACGCTACTGGTCGAGCCCGTTGGGGGATATGTTCTACAGCTCGTGGGGCGATAGTCGTCAACGGTCGTGAGTTGATTGTCGGTCGCGTCTGGCTCAGGCACGCGCTGCGTTGGGTTGATTGTGACGACCAGACGGTGGGGCCGATCCAGGCTGGGCGGCGGGGCCAGCTCGAGGGTGACGCTCATCGGCTGGCCGGCAGCCAGGGCACTGAGCTGTGTCTGCCCGGCCCACATCCCGACCCCGGGGCCGCTGTCCCAGGTCGCCACCAAGTCGAGCATTGCGTCGCCCTCCCCCTGCCAGGAAGCGCCGTCGTTGCGGACCTGCACCTCAACACTCAGACGCTGCTCACTTTGTGGGTAGCGGGCCGAGGGTGCCACTGCCGCCACGACAAAGTCGGGCTGGCGCGGGACGCTGGCGAAGACGACGGGCTCGTCCTCGGCCATAGGCTGCGTCGTCGCAGCGACAACAGTCTGCCACGACTGTAGCGGCTTAGGCAGCACCGGTGCAGAGCCCTCTACCGCCAGGGTGAGGATGTTGTTTGCCACCGGGTTGAATACCGCCGCCGGCTGCCAGTTGACTTTGCCGTTGTTGGTCAAGAACTTTGGGCTGTGAACGGCAGTTATGGGGAATATAGAAGGCCCTGATGCTGACGACGGCACCCTTGATGGGCTGGCCCCGGGCATTGATGACCCGCACGCGGAAGGCGGAATCCTTGGGCGTGAGATCGACCGGCTTGGCGTCCATAACCGGCTCCGCGGCATCCGGGGTCAGCAATACGATACCCAGTTGGGCGCCGGGTAGCGCCTGACCAGGGTCGCCGCCGAGGAGGTTGGGAAGGTGGGCCGGTATCTGGAAGTGGCCATCGGGGCTGATCGAGGCCGGACCGTCGCCGATGGGGAAGACCTTGCCGGATGCATCCCGCCACAACGCTTTGACGTCGTACCCCGCCAGCGGACCGGCGGGTGGCGGGGAGAGCTGGCCGGTGATGGTGAACGCATCGCCGAAGGACAGGCCCTCAGTCGGCACGACGACGTTAGTGAGGCTGTACGTGACTGGCAGTGGGGGCACCTGGGACCGGAACGTGGTCTGTCCCCGGCCGACCACGTTGCCGCCCACCAGGTTGACCAGCGCGACCGTCGTGGAGGCGCCGAGCGGGCTCGGACGGTCGCCCGGCACCACGAAACTGCCGCCGTAGCTGTCCCCGGCGACCGGCAGTGGTCCCAGCACTGGGACCCCGGCGTAGTCCAGGCGCAGGCTGCCAGGAATCAGGTTGCCGGTGGTGAAGTTGACCACTGTGCCGGGCGGGCCCAAGATAGGGTTCAGGCTCAGCGTGGGGCCCGGCAGGACGGTTAGCCCGGCGCTGGCGACAAGCTGGCCGAAGGCGTTCAGGGCCTGGACGCTGTATGGTCCGGTAGCCAGGTTCGGCAGCGTGAGGGTGGCCTGGACCAGCCCGTTGCTGTCGCTCCGGATGCGGCCCAGCGCGCCAGCCGTCCCCGGGCCGGCGATTTGCACGTCAAAGTTGGAATCATGCGGGAAATCGTGGCCGGTGAGGTGCAAGTCGGCGCCGGGGGCGGCAGCAAAGGGCAGTACATAGAGCGTCGGCTCAGCGCCGGAGGGCGTAGCCGTGGGCGTGGCCGCCGGCCGCTCCAGCGTCGCTGTCGGCGTCGGCGTAGGTGTGGGGGTTGATGTCGAAGTTGGCGTTGGAGTGCGGGTTGGCGGTTGAGTGCTAGTCAGCATAGCGGACGCGGTTGACGTTGGGGTCGGCGTTGTTGTGCCCATCGGTCGCTCCAGGGTTGCCGTCGGCGTCGGCGCGGCTGTGGGCGTGTCGGTGATCCGTGGAGCGGACGTGTCCGTTGGTGTGGGCGTAGGCGTGTCGGTGATTCTCGGAACTGATGTCTCCGTTGGCGTGGGTAAGGGTGTGTCAGTGATGCCGGGAATAGACGATTCTGTTGGCGTGGGCGTGGGGGTGTCCGTCATTCTGCGAACCGACGTGTCCGTGGGTGTGGGCGTGGCAGGCACAGGTCCGGCGCGCCCGACCAGGTTGATGTCCCAGACCCAGCGGCCTGGTGGAATCGGCCACACCAGGGCGCGGGGGCTGCCCAGGACCAGGCGATAAATGCCGCCGATGCGGGTGGTAAAGTAGAAGGCGCCGGTGGCATCGCGCACGAAGCCGTCCAGCTCTTCGGCCTGCTGATAGATCTGCTGAAACGTTCCGTCAGGGTCCACCCGGTACAGAGCCGCGCTGGCTGTGTTGCCGTTGCTCAGGTAGAGGGTGCCATCAGTATCGAAAGCGAAGTCGCCACCGAATATACAGAATGACACGGGAAAGTAGCTTGCGTCGACGACGGATGGCCCAGGTTCCCATGTGGCTCCCCCTCATCATCACTCCTCGACATAGATCAGGCTGATATATACAAAGGCAATGCCCAGGATGAGCAGGCCGATCAGAAAAGCGATGGCCGATCCCCGGCCAAACAGGCTGAACACGAACGTCTCCTGAAAAGTCCGGACAGCCAACACCGGGATGGTGTATGCCATCAAGATGTACAGGATGTCGAACACCCGGAACAACTCCATCGTCCGGTACACCAGGATCACTAGCAGGACCGGGCGCAGGAGGGGCAAAGTGATCTGTTGGAATTGCTGCCAGGCACTGGCGCCATCCACATCGGCGGCTTCGTAGAGCTCGCGCGGGATGGTCTGCAGCCCGGCGAGCGCCAGCAGCGCGACCACAGGAATCACCTTCCAGGAGTCGCCAATGATGATCCAGTTGATGGCCTGCGTCGCACCCAGCCAGCCGGTCAGTTGGCCCAGGACAGGCACGTCCTGAAAGATGGGAATGGGCGCCAGAAAGTTGGTGTTCTGGTCGGGCGGGCTCAGGCGCAACGTCTGCAACAGGCCATTGAGCGCGCCGTAGCCGTGCGGTTCATAGATCAGCCCCCACATCCGGGCGTTCACGACGGTCGGCACGGCCCAGGGCAGGATCAGCAACGCACGAACAACCGGCCGTCCAATGAACTCTTGGTTGAGCGCCAGGGCGATGCTAATACCGGCCAACAATTCGAGCACCAGGGAAACGACCGTGAAGTAGGAGGTCACCCGTATGGAATACCAGAAGGCCGAGTCGCCCAGGAAATACAGATAGTTCTTCAGACCGGCCAGCTCGGTGACGACGCCCCCCTGGCCGCCGACGACGACGATCTCCGCTTTGTTAAAGCTCAAGTAGAATGCGTAGATCAAAGGCAGCGGTTACGAGTTCGACATTATCGCGGCGGCGGTGATCGGGGGGAGCAGTCTGTTCGGCGGCGAAGGTAGCATCGCCGGAGTATTGTTGGGCACGGCGCTGATGCAGGTAGTGCGCAATGGACTGGTGTTGCTGGAAGTGGCCGGTTACTGGCAGGTCGTGGCGATTGGCGCGATGATCCTGGTGGTCATCTTGCTGGACTACTGGCGCCGCAGGCGGATTCAACCATAGATGGACAGGATCTGTGCAGTCCATGTCATGCTGAGCGAAGCGAAGCATCTCTCGCGCTCAGCCAGCGAGATGCTTCGCTTCGCTCAGCATGACAAATCGCGGATGGCGCTCGTCGTGTGCCTGGCCGCTTTCCTGGCCATGCTGATCGGTTGTGGCTCGCCGGGCGCTCCGGCGAGCCGGAAAACGCTCACACTCGCCTGGATCAGCAAGAGCCTGGGGAACCCGGTGTTCGACCTGGGCTACCAGGGCGCGGTGCGCAAGGCCGCCGAGCTGACCGCTCGGAGTCCATTTACCGTCCATCTGCTGGCCGTGGGGCCGGTGTCTGCCGATGCGGTCGAGCAGGTCCGCGTGCTGGATGACCTGATCGCGCGGGGCGTGGACGGCATCGCCGTCTCCTGTGACGACCCGACGGCGTGTATCGACCCGATTGACCGGGCCGTCGCCGCCGGCATCCCGGTGATGACGTGGGACGCCGATGCGCCGCAGAGCCAGCGGTTCACGTTCCTCAGTATCGACAACTATGCAGCCGGCCGGACGGCCGCAGATCTGCTCGCGCAGGCAATGGGCCAGCGTGGCAAGGTCGCGATTCTGACCGGCGTGCCAGGCAGCCTGAACCTGGAGCAGCGCGTGCGCGGCTTCAAGGACCGGCTGGCGGTCGCGTATCCCGCCATGCAGACCGAACGCCAGCAACTGACGCCGCTGATCTGGGCGCTGGACAGCTACTATCGCGCTCGCGAGCAGGCCGAGAAGTTGAGCCACCAGCAGCGACTGCTCGAGCAAAATCTGGCCGCGCAAGACACGCTGAACCGGCAGCTCATCGACCAGCTCACCCGACAGGTCGCCGCATTGGACAGTGCTAACCAGGCGCTGCAAGACGCCCAGCGCCGTCTCCTGACGGAACGTGAGCAGGAGCGCAAGGCGCTGGCCCGCGAGTTGCATGACCAGGTTG
>JBBITV010000208.1:0-563 GCA_037440585.1 Chloroflexota bacterium | reverse complement strand
CGATGCCGGCGACCACGGCCCTGAATTGGCCGACGTTCAAGAGAGCATTCGTGTGTTGGTCGATGACATCCGGCGCATTTGCGGTAGCCTGCGCCCACCCACCATTGACAGTCTGGGTTTGGGCGCGGCCATTCAGTCGTACACGCGTGACTGGTCCGCACGCACCGGTGTCGCCGTGCAGCTCGATCTGGATGCCAACCTGGGCCGTTTGCCAGAAGCGGTTGAATTGTCGATCTTCAGAATAATTCAGGAGGGGCTCAGCAATGTCTGGAAGCATGCGCGCGCCGGTGCGATGCGCATCAGTCTGAAGCACACCTCGCCTCGCTCGTTGCTCATCTCCATCGCCGACGACGGGTGCGGCCTGCAAGGCCAGCCCGATCTGGCGGCGCTTGCGGCGGCGGGACACTACGGCCTGCTGGGGATCAGCGAGCGGGTTGCACTCCTTGGGGGTCGTCTGGAGGTACAGAACCAGCCTGCCGGTGGGGTCCTGCTCCAGGTGGAGATCCCGCACGCCCACGTCGAGGCGCTGTCATAGCCAGTATATGGAGGCCACTATTTTGTCA
>JBBITV010000207.1:4165-6948 GCA_037440585.1 Chloroflexota bacterium | reverse complement strand
AAGCTCGACGCGGTAGAGCCGCGCCGCCTGGCGGAACAGCGCCTCGGCCGCGATGCTGACCCCGGGGGCGATAGCTGCACCCAGGTAATCACCCTCAGCCGAGATCACGTCGAAGGTCGTGGCGGTCGCGAAATCGACGACGATGGCCGGCTGGCCGTACAGTCGCTGCGCGGCCAGGGCGTTGGCGATGCGGTCGGCGCCGACCTCGCGGGGATTGTCGGTGCGGATGCGGATTCCCGTCTTGACCCCCGGCCCGACGACCAGGGGCGTGACGTTGAGATAGCGACGGCTGACCTCAAGAAACGTCGGCAGGAGCGGCGGGACCACGCTGGCGATGACCGCTCCCGTGACCGCCGTCAATGGCAGTCCACGCTGGGCGAAAAGGTTGGTGAGCAGGACAGCGTACTCGTCAGCGGTCCGATCCGGGTTCGTGGCGAGGGTCCAGTGGGCCGCCAGCTCCTGTCCCCGGAAAAGACCCAGGACAATATTGGTATTGCTGATGTCGATGGCGAGGAGTAGCATATTGATTCACTCGTTTCACGTTTCACGCATCAGATCCCGGCTCGCCGGCACTCCGAGGAGCGTCTCCGCCGCCTGGACCGCGCGGACGACGGCCATTGCGACAGCCTCGGCGGCGGCACTGCCTACCGCCGTCACATCTCCCGGCACATCGCCGAAGGAGAGAGCGAACAGCGCGTCTCCATCCAGCAGCGTATGCGCCGGCCGGATCGTGCGGGCGATGCCCGCCTGGGCCATGCGGGCCACCACGCTGATTTGCGCCTTGGTCAGCCGGGCATTGGTGGCCACAACGCCGATGGTGGTGTTGGTGAGACCCGGTGGCCTATGGGTTAAGTTGCCTTGCAGCAGGCGGACGCTGTCCGCAAAGCCGGGACCGTCCGGGCGGCGCGTCCCGGCCAGGATGGCACCCGTGGCCGGGTTCACGACATCGCCCAGGGCGTTCACAGCCACCAGTGCCCCGACGATCACGCCTTGGCCTATACGCAAGCTGCTCGTGCCCAGTCCGGCCTTGGTCGCCCATTTGAGACCGAGCAGCTTGCCTACCGTCGCGCCTGTTCCAGCGCCCACGTTGCCTTCCGCCACCGGCCCGCCGGCCGCAGCCAGGCAGGCCGCATAGCCCGCCTCGGCATCAGGCCAGGCGTCGGCGCGGCCAAGGCCCCGGGCAATCAGGATGGCAGCCGGTATGATTGGTACGCGGGCGACGCCAGTATCGTAGCCGATACCCCGCTCGGCCAGGTAGCGCATCACACCGTCGGCGGCAGCCAGGCCGAAGGCGCTACCACCACTCAACACCACGGCGTGCACACGCTCGACCAGGTTGTCGGGCCGTAGCAGGTCCGTCTCCCGCGTGCCGGGCGCCGCGCCGCGCACGTCCACGCCTGCCACCGCGCCCGCTTCACACAGGACAACCGTACAGCCGGTCGCCGCCTCGAGATCCGTCCAGTGGCCGACCCGGATGCCGGGAATATCAACGATCGAGGGCGGGCGGGGATTCATAGCCAACTATCACGGTCCCACCCAGCCCAGACCCGATCAGGCCGCCCGTGCCAGGATGCTTCCGGCGGTGCGCCGCTGCGCTGGCTCTGAAACACGACGATGGCAGCCCCGAGCACGACGCTCAGGATCAGCACCAGGGCGATGAGTGCGATGATCTGACGCAAGTTGCGTTGGCCCGGGAACAATGCCCGTAGCACTCGCTTGCGCAGTGAGCGGTGATGCCGCCGTTTACGGCGGACGCGCACGCTTTCCTGCAACGCGGCCCGCGAGTCGGGTAATCCGGGGGTGACTGTCGCCTCCGCCGAAGGGTGGGTTACCACGGGGGGATGATCGGAGCGGTCCGGTCGGGAAGCTTCCGCCAGGGCGCGCTGGTATGCGGCATACGCTTGTTCCTTGTGGGCCAGCGCCGCCTGGTAAGCGGCGAAAGCCTCCTGCTCGCGCGCCAGCGCACTCTGGTAGGCAGCGTGAGCAGCCTGCACCTCGGGATGGGTTTGCTGATCCAATACGGCCTCCTGGTAAGACAGAATCGCCTGGACCCACACCGTGAGCCCTGCCAGCCAGTCCCCGTTTGCCCGTCGGCCGGCATCCCGGATCATAGCATTGACTGCGACATGGGTCAAGCTGTGCTAGACAGGCGGGCCAAATCAGCCTATAATTCGCTTTGAATATCTATCATTTTGGTGGTCCAGAGTCAACCAGCCCATGTACTGTGACCGTTGTGGAGCGCGCGTCACCTCGGACATGTTGCATTGCCCGAGGTGTGGTTATGTTTTGCCCCGTGCACGCTACGATGCGGACCGTATTAGTGTCCGGCCCGCTCTGTTCCCGGCTGCCTCGCGGCCGCGGCGCTGGTGGGTGCTGGGAGTAGTCGCTGTGGCAGTTGTCCTGTTTCTGGGCATTGTCGGCCTGGGCGTGGCGGCCGTGCGCGATGGTCTCAACGAGCGCGGATACAATATGCGGCAGGCAGCGATGGTTCACTACGAACGTGGGGTGGAGCTCCTGGCGCGCGGACAATGGGAGCTGGCGCGGGCCGAGTTTGAGAGGGCACTGGAGTTCGCGCCAGGCCTGGCTGCCGCCCAGAGTCAAATCGAGCGAATTGACGCCCTCCAAAACCCACAGACGGGTCCAACACCGGTGCCTACCCAGCCACGGGCTGAGGATTTCTTCAACTCGAGCCGTGCTGCGTACGAGCGTGCGGAGTGGGACCTGGCTATCGGCCAGTTGCAACAACTGCGCCAGTTGGACCCCAGTTTTCGCGCCGCCCAAGT
>JBBITV010000207.1:1697-4155 GCA_037440585.1 Chloroflexota bacterium | reverse complement strand
GAAGATATGCTTTTCAGGGCCGCTATAAACCGTGGCCTCGATCTCGTCAGGGAGGGCCAGGTTGCAGAAGCCGTAAATTATTTTAACCGCGCGTTGGATGTCCGGCCTGGAGACCTGAACGCCCTCGGCCAAAAGCAACTGGCCCTGCGCTACCTGGAGGCCCTCAATACGACTACCGCCGACCCGGCCAGGGCTGTTGCTGCCTGGAAAAGCCTGTACCAGTTAAACAAGAACTACTACGACGTGGCGGATCGGTTAGCACAGGCCTACATCGCCCAGGGCGATAGCGCCGCTGCGGATGACAATTGGTGCCAGGCCCAGGCTGCCTACGATCAGGCCGTGCTCGTCCACGCTTCCAATGGAGCCCGCCTGAAGGCCCAGAATGCACTGGAACGCTGTTTGGGGACGCCGGGTCCTGAAGCACGCGGTACTCCGATTCCGGCCCGCGTTTTCACGGGCCGGCTTACAAGTATGACCGACCTTGGCGGGACCCGCATCCATGTTCGTGGTCGCGTGCTGGATACACGGGGTCGCGCCATGTCTGGCGTCGCTGTCCGCATTTCCGCCTACGAATGGTCTGCAACGGCTACCACCAATGAGCATGGCGAGTTTTCCTTTGATGGGCTCAGGACCCCGGCCAGGTACACGTTGACGCTCCTCAATCTGCCTGCCTCACCCTTTGAGGTGCAAATGGACGCTGGCAAACAGGCGATCATCACGTTTACAGGACAGAAGTAGTTTCAAGTTGCAGGTTTCAGGTTTCAAATTCTGGTTCCTGAAACCTGAAACTTGAAACCCGAGACTTGCAACATGTTACGAATCGCTCTGGCTCAAATCAACACCACCGTTGGCGACATCGACGGGAATTGCCGTCGTATTCGCGAAGGGGTCGAGCGCGCCAAGGATCTCGACGCCGACCTGGTCGCGTTCCCGGAGCTGGCGATCCCGGGCTATCCGCCCGAGGACCTGCTCCTCAAGCCCGATTTCATCGAGGCTAACCTGGCGGCTCTCAACGCCTTGCTTCCAGCCACGCGCGGCATTACCGCCGTCGTCGGCTTTGCTGACCGCGACAGCGACATCTATAATGCCGCCGCTATCCTGCACAACGGCGTCCTGGCCGGCGTTTACCACAAGACCTATCTCCCCAACTACAGCGTCTTCGACGAGAAGCGCTATTTCCAGGCCGGCCAGGTTGCCCCGGTCTACGTGATCAAGGGCGCTATGGTGGGCGTGACGATCTGTGAAGACATCTGGTACCCGGTCGGGCCGGCGGAGACCCAGGCGCTGGCCGGGGATGCCGAGATCCTGTTGAATATCTCGTCGTCGCCCTATCACGTGGGCAAAGGCCACGCGCGGGAACGCATGTTGGCAACCCGGGCGGCGGACAACGTGGCTGTCGTCGCTTACGTCAACCTGATAGGCGGCCAGGACGAACTCATCTTCGACGGCCACAGCGTTATCTTCGACGCCGAGGGTGAGCTGATCGCGCGTGGGGCACAGTTCAAAGAGGACTTCATCGTCGTCGACATTGATTTGGAAGCGGTATTCCGCCAGCGCCTGCACGATCCACGCCGCCGCGTGGAGAAGCTGGCCTTTCCACGCGACGGGCGTATGGTCCAACGGATCGAGCTATCCACCGGCGCCGCGCCTGTTGCCCGGCCACCGCTCCCACCCCACCCCATCCCTGCCCTGCTGGACCCGATCGCCGAAGTCTACCAGGCGCTGCTCCTGGGCACCCGCGACTACGTCCACAAGAACGGCTTCGACACCGTCGTCGTCGGCCTGTCCGGTGGCATCGACTCTTCGCTCACGGCAACCATCGCGGCCGACGCCTTGGGGCCGGAGCACGTGGTCGGTGTGCGCATGCCGACGCGCTACTCGTCGTCGCACAGCCTCGAAGATGCTGCCGCCGTCGCCGATCACCTGGGCATCCGCCTGTTGACCATCCCCATCGACGACACGTTCCAGGCCTACCTGGACATGCTGGCGCCGGCTTTCGAGGGCCGCCCACCGGACGTGACCGAAGAGAACATCCAGCCGCGTATTCGTGGCAACGTTCTGATGGCGTTGTCAAACAAGTTTGGGTGGCTGGTGTTGACAACCGGGAACAAGAGCGAGGTGGGCGTCGGCTACTCGACGCTGTATGGCGACACAGCCGGCGGGTTCGCCGTGATCAAAGATATCCCCAAAATGTTAGTCTACAAGCTGGCGCGCTACCGCAACACCTGGGGCGACCGCCCGGTCATCCCGCAGCGCGTCCTGGAGAAGATACCTTCGGCCGAACTGCGCCCCAACCAAACCGACCAGGACACCCTACCGCCCTACGAAGTCCTCGATCCCATCCTGCAAGCCTACGTCGAAGAAGACCGCAGCCCGGACGAGATCATCGCGATGGGCCACGACGCCGAGACAGTCCGGCGCGTCGTCCACATGGTGGACCGCAACGAATACAAGCGGC
>JBBITV010000207.1:0-1686 GCA_037440585.1 Chloroflexota bacterium | reverse complement strand
ATCAAGATTACCCTACGCGCCTTCGGCAAAGACCGGCGCCTGCCGATTACGAATCGGTTTCGGGGTTAGGGCAGTCAATCTATTTCCCTGGAACAGCCTCTTCCCTTGAGGCGATTCATGGATAGTAAGAATCCAAACACTGAACCACTCTGGACCAGCGCCTTTTTCAACGAACGCTTTCCCGATCCCGTCTCGCCCCTTGGCTGGTCGATCATTCGCGAATTGGTGGAGCAGATCGCCTTCCGTGAGCCACTGCGGTTTGTCGGCTACCGGGAGGGGCCGGCATGGCCGCTCACCCGGCTCTGGCAGGGTCGCCCGTTCGCCGACGTTCGCATTTTCCAGATGCTCTACAAGCATTTTCCGGCGTGGCTGCTGCCAGAGGACGCCCGCCGCTATTTCCCCGCAGATGACACATCCCTTCGTCATAAAATCGACCAACCCACGCGGCGGGAGTTCCTCACGGGCGTCTTGCGCACATTTCTGCTGGAGCGCGGTTGGAGTCCCCTCAACTATCGGGCGTGGGAGAAGTTTGTGCCGAATTATGAAGATGCCGTAGCGCGTGAGATCAGGACCATTGGAGCGGACGGGGAAGATGGAACAAGGGTGGCGCTCCAGAGATGGCTGGCGTCCACAAAGCGACTCATGGACCTCAGTCGCCAATTACTGCGCCTCCACCGCTGGAGCCTGACCTACGCCGAGATCTGCTATACGCTACTGCGCCGGCTCGTGGGCGCCTGGGTGAGCGCCGATCGAGCTGGCGAGCTGTGCGCCCTCCTGGTTGCAGGTGTTGCCAACAAATCCACCGAGAGCGACCTCCGCCTGTGGGAAGTTGCACAGGTGGCCCGGTCCGCCTCGGCAGAGACGTTGTCGCTTTTGACCGGCCCAGAGCCCTCGGCCCAACTCCTGGCCCGCCTACAGGATCGGCCAGACGCCAGACCCTTCCTGGCTGCCCTTGACGCATTCCTCGCCAGCTACGGACACCGCTCTCGCAGCCTGGACATCTATCACTCGCCATTCGCCGACGACCCGCCCACAGCTTTGGACCTGGTGCGCGACTTGCTTCGGGATACCGGATCACAGAACCCGCTGGCCCGGGCGGCGGAACGGCAACAGGCCAGCCAGGCCACCGCGACCACCTGCCGCGCCCGGCTGGGGCCGCGCCGCCCGATCTTCGATGTGCTCCTGGCCCTGACCCGGCGCTACATGCAACTGCGCGAAGATCAGCGGTTCTACTGGCAAAAGGCACTCCACATGAAGCGCCGGGTGCTTATCATGATCGGTGAGCAATTGGGGTTGGGCGAGTTGGTTTTCTTCTTGGCCCTTGAGGAGGTTGGCGAGGTGGTGCATGGCAGTCTGGCTATGGCTACTGCTCGCCAGCTAGCAGCAACGCGGCGCCAGGATTTTGAGCAACAAACGAAGATGCCCTACCCGCCCTTCCTGCGGGGCGATCTCCCCCTCGACAAAGGTGGCACAACGATACCCCTGAACCTTGCGGCTCCAGAGAAGACCGTTTTCCATAAAGAATTGAGCGGCATCGCAGCCAGTCCAGGCATCGCTCGCGGCCGCGCGCGCACGGTCGCCGGCCTCGATCAACTCACGTCGATCTTCGGCCAGGTCAACCGGGAGACCATCCTGATTGCAGCCAGCGCTGACCCCGGGTGGACACCTGTCTTCATGAGAATTGGG
>JBBITV010000206.1:0-6977 GCA_037440585.1 Chloroflexota bacterium | reverse complement strand
GAGCTCCTCTCACCGATCAACGCCGCCACCCTCTACTTGCCGGCCACGTTCGCCTGGCAACGCCGTGGCATCCCCGGTGAGATCTATCGCTGGCGTCTCTTCGACCCCTTTAATCCTGACCTCCGGTTCGACTCCGGCGACCTGGACGACGTCGGCCAGTTCCAACTGGCGAAGCTGCCCCCGGAATTTCAGGCAGGCCAGGAGTACGGCTGGTATGTCCGCGTGCGCCGGCCGGGCATTGGCGAAGGGGCCGCCTTCATTGCCCAGAACGATGCCGGCGGCGAAGGCAGCTCGTACTATTACCGGAGTGTCACCTTTGCATCCGGCGTATCGCCGACCCCGGTGCCGACGAGCGCGGGCCTGTGCCAGGAACCCAACAACGACTTTGCCCATGCCTCAGGTCCGTTGGTATCGGGCCAAATCTACCGCTGCACGATTGATTCCGTCCAGGACCAGGACGTCTACCTTATCGACATCCGCACCACCCAACCCATCCTCCTTAACCTGACAGACATTCCCCAGGGTGTCGATTACGACCTCTACCTGTACGATGCCCCCGCGTCGGATCGCCGCGTCGCTACATCTAACAGGAGCGGCAACGCCGACGAATCTATACTCCACCAGCCGGCTGCTACGGGGCGCTTCTACGTCGTCGTCTCCGGCTACGAAAGCGCTGACCCACTCCGGCCCTATGCCTTAATGGCCACATTCGACACTGCTGCTTCGACACCTACTCCAACAAGCACGCCCGCGCCGACGGCTACGCCGGTCCCCCAACCTGACCTATCCGGCTCCACGCTAGCTGCAAGCCCTGCCGTAGTCGGTCCCAACGAGTCAATTCAGTACGTCGCCACCCTCAAGAACAGCGGCCAGAGCAGCGCAGATGCCAGCCTCGCCGCCAAAATTCCGGACTACACCACCTACGAAGACGGCAGCGCCACTGGCGGCGCGACCTATGACGCGTCCACCCAGACCGTGCGCTGGAGTGGCCTGCTAGCCCCGGGAGGCCAGGCAGTCGTTTCCTTCAAGGTGCGCGTATCAGGCAGCGCGCCAAATGGCGCCCTGATCCGCCAATCGACGACGATTGCCGACGGAACCGGGACGACCCTGACCCGGCAGGCCACCACCGAGGTCGCAACCCAGTCCGACGTCAAGACCTTGATCCTGACTCACAGTAGTCGCCTGGCCGAACTCTACAGCGCCAGCCGGCGCGATGCCCTGCTGAACAAGCTCAACCAGCTCAAGGACCACGCCCAGGTTCAGGGCCTGGTCATCGATCTGGCCGATAGCAGCCGCTACCCGGCCGTCGCTAACGCCTACAGCAGTTGGGCGGCCCAGCGCACGAATACCGCCCGGACGAACGCCGTCACCGATGCCATCAAGGACGTGATCAACGGCTTGGTCGACCGCTACCCGGCGGTGGAATACCTGGTCATCGCCGGCGACGACCGGGTGATCCCCTTCCGGCGCGTCCTCGACCGGTCGGACTTCAACGAGGCCACCTATGCCTACGACGAGGCCAGTTCCAACACCACCGTCGGCGCCGCCTTGAACGACAACCAGCTCCTCAGCGACGACTTCTACGCCGACGCTAACCCTGAGACGCCGGCCGGTTGGGACCATCCCCTCTACCTGCCCGACCGCAGCGTAGGCCGGCTGGTGGAGACGCCCGAGGAAATCGCCGGGTTCATCGACACCTTCCTGAGGGGCACCAGTGTGGCGTTCAGCCAGGCCATCGTCACCAACCAGGCCACCGACCAGGACGGCAAGCGCATGGGCCTGGTCACCGCCCAGGCCATCGTAGCGGACCTGCAGGCCGACCACCTTACCGTCGACAACAGTGAGATCGGCACATTGCCGCAGCCAGACAACCCACGTTTCTCCAATAAAGTGCTGGGCACCCGGCGCGACTTCTTTGTCCTGATCGAGCACGCCAACCACTACGACATGGGCATCAATGCCTCATCTGTGGCCGGCACGAGCACCGATCTGCGCCGTTCGGTGTTCATCACCGTTGGCTGCCACTCCGGCCTGAACGTGCCTGAAGACAACCCGACTCAGCCGGTCGACCTGGCCCAGGCCTTCGCGCGCAAGGGCGCCGCCTTCATTGGCAACACCGGCTACGGCCTGGGCGGCTGCGACCAGCCCTGCCTGACCGAGCGGCTGCTGGTCAACCTGACTGACAGCCTGGTCGCCAGCACCCAGAGCGCCCTCGGCCAAAGCCTGGTCGCCGCCAAGCAGCGCTACTGGGCCGAGCACGCCTACAAGCAGACTTACAACCCTGACGACGAGAAGATCCTGGTCCAGATGGTGCTCTATGGCCTACCCATGGCCCGCGTTCAGACCCCCGCCTTGCAGACCCGGCAGTTGCTGACCCAGTCCGAGGGCCTACGCTCCCTGAGCGAGACGACCATCTCCGCCACTGGCCTGACCAAGCAACGCACCACTTACTACGATCTCCAATTGACCCGCGTGGACACCGCCGACGGCAGCTACTACACCTACAACGGCCAGACCCTGGCGGCGTCTGGCCGCCCCACCCAACCGCGCATCTTCGCTCAGTTCGGCATCGAAGGCGTGCAAGACCACGGCGTGGTGTGGCTGGGCGGCCGGTATGGCGAGGTGTCCAATTTCAAACCACAGATCCCGCCGGTTACCCTGCCGGCCAAAAACCTGACTCGCAAGTCGTATCCGTCTCGGGGCGACTGGAATAGCCGCGCTTGGTTCCCGGCGCTGCCGCACCTCTTTACCCGCGCCCAGACCCGTACTCCTGGCACCCTCATGACCTCCCTCGGCCAGTACAACCAGGCCAAAGGCGTCGAGCGCCTCTTTGACGAGATTTCTTTTAACGTCTATTACTCCACCTCGGACGACCGTCTGCCGCCGGCCATCCAGCGCATCGACAGCAGTCTGAGCGGAGCCAACGCGAGTTTTACCGTCCAGGCCAGCGACGAGTCGGGCATTGAGGAAGTTTGGATCACCTACGATGCGGGTAGCGAGTGGCGTGCACTCCGGCTCGGCGAGAGCCAGGGTGGAGTTTGGACTGGCCGTGTCTCGAACGTTGGCAGTGTGCCCTACATCGTGCAAGTCGTCGACAAGGCTGGCAACGTCAGCGTGGACGACGATGCAGGACGGTATTACCAGGTAGGGCGGTCGAATGTTCGAGGGGTATATTTGCCATTGATTATGAGGAATAAGCGGAACTAATAGCTCTCGCCATGTGGGAATTCTTCTCTGACAGCAGTGACACAGCGGGTACGGATCCCCGCCCTACTGAAACAGCAAGTGGCGCCGCCCGCCCAGCCGCACCTCCCTTCGTCGGCCGCGAGCCGGAGCTGGCGCGGCTCCATGAGTTGCTGAGTCGCGCTTTGAATGGACAGGGCCAGGTGGTCTTCGTGACGGGCGAGGCCGGCACGGGCAAAACGGCCCTGGTGGGCGAGTTCCTGCGCCGTGCCCAGGAGCAAAACGCCGAGCTGGTCCTGGCGCTGGGTGAGTGTAACTCACAAACCGGCCAATCGGACGCCTACCTGCCCTTCAAGGAGATCTTCCGTCTCCTCATGGGCGACGTAGAGGGGGATTTGGAGGAGAAGGCGCTGACGCGCGAGAACGCCAACCGCCTGCGCCAGCTCATGTCCCGCTCTGCCGACTTTGCCCTCGCCCTGGGGCCAGACCTGATCGGCATTTTCCTGCCCTGGGTGGGGATCGGCGCCAAGGCCGGGGCGTTCATCCTGGACCGGATGCGCGGCCGTGGCCAGCAGCCGGCGGCGGCACCGCGCGAGACCCTCACCCAGGACCAACTCTTTGAGCAATTCAGCCGGGTGATCCTGCGCCTGGCGGGCGAGCAGCCGCTGGTCCTTCTCTTGGACGATCTGCAGTGGGCCGACGCGGCTTCGCTGGAGCTGCTCTTCTACCTGGGTCGCAAACTCAAAGATGCTCACATCCTCCTCATCGGCACCTATCGCCCCAACGACGTCGCCCTCGGGCGCGACGGCGGCCGGCATCCCCTGGAGCGCGTGGTCAACGAGCTCAAGCGCTATTACGGCCAGATCGAGATCGACCTCTCGGCCGCCAGCGAAGGGGCAACTGGCCTGGCCTTCGTCAACGCTTTGTTAGACACGGAACCCAATCGGCTTGGCCCGGGGTTCCGCAGCCTGCTGTTCGACCGGACCGGCGGCCACCCGTTGTTCACCATCGAGCTTCTCCGCGCCCTCCAGGAGCGGGGCGACCTGGTCCAGGATGCCAGCGGCTACTGGATGCAGGCGCGCGAGATCGTCGTCGACGAGCTGCCGGCGCGGGTGGAGGCGGTCATTGAAGAGCGCATCAACCGGCTGGACAAGGAGCTCCACAACCTGCTGGCGAGCGCCAGCGTCATGGGCGAGGAGTTCGTCGCCCAGGTCGTGGCCGAGATCTCCGAAGCCGACGAGGACGAAGTCCTGGAGGCCCTGTCGGACGAGCTGGACAAGCGTCACCGCCTCGTCCGCGAAAGCGGTGAAGTCCGCATTCGCAAGCGCGAGCTGTTCCAGTTCCACTTTCGCCATGCCCTGTTCCAGAAACACCTGTACGACGAACTGGGCGGCTTCAAGCGCAAGCGGTTGCACAAACGGGTGGCCGCCTGCCTGGAGGAATTGTATGGCGACCAGGCGGCACGCGTGGCGGTGCAGCTCGGCTGGCACTTTGAGCAGGCTGGAGACTATGACAAGGCGGCGACGTACCTCCTGGTGGCCGCCAATCATGCGCGCCGGAGCTACGCTGCCGACGAAGCCAGGTCGCTGTATTGGCGCGCGCTGAGCGCTCTCGAAAAGTCTGAGGGCGACGAGGTCGTCGCCCAGCAAGCCGCCGCGTACGAGGGCCTGGGCGACGTGGCCGCGCAGCAGAGTCGCTATGGCGAAGCTCTGGAGCAGTATCAAGCGGCCATGCAGGCTGTCGAAGCGTTGCACGACGACATGCACCTGGTCGAACTATACCGCAAACGAGCGGGGGTCTTCGAAAAGAAGGAGGCCTTCGCCGACGCGATGGCAGCATGTGAGGCCGCCCGGGTCCGTTTGGGTGAACGGCCTGACGTGGCCCCGGCGCTGGCGCGGGTGCTTACCCAGATGGCTGAGATCACCCTGGCAGCCGGTGAACTCAATCCAGCAACACACTACTGCGACCAGGCGCTGGCACTTCTGGACCACTCGCCGATCGGCGGGCTCGACCAGGAGCGGACTAACGTCTTACATACCCTGGGCCGGATCAACCTCGCCTTGGGCGAGACCGGCAAAGCCCGTGGTTTCTTCACCCAAGCACTCCGCATACGGGAAGTCACCGGCGACCTGGATGGGCAGGCCGCTTCACACAACGCCCTGGGAGCTACCCTAGACAGGGTAGGTCAGTCTGACGACGCCTATATCCACTACGAACAAGCCTTGAAACTCGTCGAGCGAATCGGAAACGTACGGGCCGCCGCGATTCTGCATCTCAATCTTGGTGCGATGGCTCACATGCGCGGCGACTATGAGGGCGCCCTCGCTCATTATCGTGAATGCGTCCGCCTAGCCGAGGACGTGGGCGCCGCACGTTATGCTGTTCTGGGACTGAGCAACATTGGCGAACTCTTGTGCGATGTAGGTCGCTATTCCGAGGCTAAAGAACCACTGGAGCGTGCACGGACGGGTGCTGAAGCGCTCGGGACTCGAGCACAACTCCCACATATTTACTGGAAACTCGGCGAAGCCTACCGTGGTCAGGGCGAATTGGATACGGCACGCCAGACTGCCCAACAAGCTCTTGTCCTGTCCACCGAGTTGGGCCTGCGCTGGGAACAGGGTTGCGCCCACAGTTGCCTGGGCGTGATCCTCACTCAAGCCGGTGAGTTGGCTGAAGCTGAAAAGGACCTGCGCCAGGCCATCACGATCTTCGAAGAACTCGACAGCAAATACGAGCTCGCCAATGCCTGCCGGGCCTACGGCCTCCTCTGGCAAGCCCGCGGCGACCGCGACCAGGCCCGCACCCACCTCGAACGGGCCTTGACCCTCTTCCAGGCTCTCGGCAACCAGAAAGAAATCGCCCAAACCCAGACCCTCTTTGAAGCACTCTAACGGCCCTTTTGTGTCGTTGACACAAAGGTGCTATAATTTTGCTCAGGTTTCTGAGTTTTCAAGGAGTCGTATGTTGTTGAACGCAAATAATCCGTTGATCGTCCAAAGCGACAAAAGCGTCTTGCTCGAAGTCGACAACGATTTGTACGAAGAGGCGCGTGACGCCCTGGCACGTTTTGCGGAGCTGGAGAAATCTCCCGAACATATTCACACTTACCGGCTGACGCCCCTTTCCCTGTGGAACGCCGCCGCGTCTGGCTTGAAAGCCGAAGCCATTCTCGATAGTCTGACTCGCTACGGCAAGTATCCCGTCCCGGACAACATCCGGGTGGACATTTACGACTACGTTGCGCGCTACGGGCGCATCAAGCTGCTCAAAGAGGACGGCCGCCTGGTGCTGCGCTCCGACGACCTGGCCCTCATCGCCGAAATCGCCCGGCACAAGAAAGTCCAGCCCTTCCTGCGAGGCCAACTTGACGCCTGCACCCTGCTGGTGGACGCGCGGCACCGGGGCCACGTCAAACAAGCCCTCGTCAACATCGGCTACCCGGCTGAGGACCTGGCCGGCTACATCGAAGGCGCACCGCTCCAAATTATCTTCCGCGACGCGACGTTGGCCGGCGAGCCGTTCCGCCTGCGCGCCTATCAGCAGGAGGCTGTGGACATCTTCCACGCCGCTGGCCACGCCCGCGGTGGGAGTGGCACCATCGTCCTGCCCTGCGGCGCCGGCAAGACCATGGTCGGGTTGGGAGTGATGAGCGTCCTCAACACCAATACCCTGATTCTAACCACCGGCACCGTTGCCGTCCGCCAATGGATCGACGAGATCCTGGACAAGACTACGGTCTGCCCGGAGGACATCGGCGAGTATAGCGGCGAGCTCAAGGAGATCAGGCCGAT
>JBBITV010000205.1:0-6978 GCA_037440585.1 Chloroflexota bacterium | reverse complement strand
GCGATGACTGCCGTGTGCGGATCCCGGTTGAACCAGGCGATCAAGTCCGTCTCGTCCACGTCGCCCCGGTTACCCATGCTGACAAACCCGGCAGCGCCCAGTTTTTCCTCTGATAGCCAGTCCATCATGGCGGCGGCCACCGTTCCACTTTGGGAGATGACCGCCACGCGGCCCGCGCGGGTGAGCAAGGGCCAGGAGGCACAGATAGGATGATGGGGGTTGTTGACGCCCTGGCAGTTCGGCCCGACGACGCGGACGCCGTATTGTTGCGCCACCTCGACGACCTGCCGTTGGAGGGCCTCTCCCTCGGCCCCGGCCTCGGCGAAGCCGCCGGAGATGATCACCGCGCCCTTCACGCCCCTTTCGCCGCACTCCTGGACCGCCTGCGGCACCAGGCGGGCCGGGATAATGATCACAGCCAGGTCCGGCGGCGCTTCAATGGACCCGACATTGGGATAACAGGAGAGATCCAGAATCTTGTCGGCCTTGGGGTTGATGGGGTAAACGGGGCCCTGGAAGCCGCTGTCGAGGATGTTTTTGAGAATCTGGTAGCCAAGCTTGTCCGGACTGGTCGATGCTCCAACAACCGCTACGCTCTTGGGTCTGAGTATGGCATCCAATTGGGCAGCGTTTGGAACCACCATGCGCTCCTCCTTATCGAATCTTTAGCAAGTAGGGCACTCCGCGCACCAGACGCGCCGCAGGCTACTTCAGGCCTGCTATGCGCTGCGCAGCGGCCAGCGTATTCTGCAACAACATGGCAATCGTCATCGGCCCCACGCCGCCCGGCACAGGGGTGATGGCTGACGCGACCTGGGCGGCCTGATCGAAGTTGACATCGCCCACCGTGCGATAACCGGTCTTGGTGCTGGGGTCGTCCACGCGGTTGATGCCGACATCGATGACAATGGCGCCGGGCTTGATCATGTCGCCAGTGATGAATTTAGCCCGCCCGATGGCGACGACCAGGATGTCGGCCTGGCGGGTGACCTCGCCCATGTCGCGGGTGCGGGAGTGGCAGATCGTAAGGGTGGCGTTGCGGTGCAGCAGCAGCATCGCCACGGGCAACCCCACGATATTACTCCGCCCGACGACCACGGCGCGGGCGCCCTCAATCGGCACGCCGGAGCGATCAATCAGCTCGATGATCCCCCTAGGCGTGCACGGCACGAAGAGGGGCTCGCGGCCCTTCATTGCCAGGCGACCGATGTTGACCGGGTGGAAGCCGTCCACATCCTTTTCCAGGGCGACAGCACCGAGTATCGATTCCTGGTCCATGTGGCTCGGCAACGGCAGTTGGACCAGAATGCCGTGCACGGCCGGGTCGGCGCTGAGCTGGCGGACCAGGTCGACGACGGCCTGTTCCGGGGTATCTTCGGGCAGATAATGGCCAAAGGAGACCATCCCTACCTCCTCACAGGCTTTGCGCTTGCTCCGCACGTAGGTCTGGGATGCCGGGTTCTCCCCCACCAGCACCGCTGCCAGCCCCGGGACAATGCCAGCTTCGGCTTTCAACTTCGCAGTCTCGGCGGCGATCTCTGCTCGGATTTGCGCAGCGATAGCTTTGCCGTCGATAATTTTTGCCGTCATGTGTTCCTCCAGAAAGCAGGTACACAGGCACACAGGTGGCAGGTTGGTCTCTAACTCCCTGTGTACCTGTGTACTGGTTGTGCTAGAACAGCCCTACCGTTCGCCCGTGCTCGTCAATGTCGATACGATGCAGCGCCGGCGATGAGCCCAGGCCGGGCATGGTCATCATCTCGCCGCACAGTGGGTAGAGGAACCCGGCGCCAGCCGAGAGGCGAATGTCGCGCACCGTCAGGCGCCAACCCTTGGGCGCGCCCTTCCTGCTCGGCTCGTCGGTGAGGGACAGGTGGGTTTTGGCCATGCAAATGGGCAGGTCGGCGTAGCCCAGGTCGGTGTAGAGTTTGAGCTTGCGTTCGGCTGGGGGCAAGTAGTCCACGCCATCGGCGCCATAGATTTGGGTGGCAATGGTCTCGATCTTCTTTTTGATGGGCCACTGGAGGGGGTAGAGGAAGCGGAAACGATTGGGTTTCTCCGCCGCCCGGATGACTGCCCGTGCCAGGTCAGTTCCCCCCGCGCCGCCCTGGCCCCAGACATTTGTCACGTAGGCACCCTCTGCCCCGGCTTTGACGGCCTGTAATTCGACCAGACTGATCTCCCGGTCCGTGTCCGCCGGGAACAGGTTGATGGCGACAACGACCGGCACCCCGAAACGGTGCACGTTGTCGATTTGCTTGGTTAGATTAGCGCAGCCGCGCTCCAGGGCATCCAGGTCTTCCTTGAGCAACTCATCCGGCAGCGGCTTGCCTGCCACCACCTTGCCCAGTCCGCCATGCATCTTTAGTGCGCGTATGGTGGTGACGAGCACTACCACATCCGGCACCAGGCCGGAGTAGCGGCACTTGATGTTCATGAACTTTTCCATGCCCATGTCGGCGCCGAAGCCACTTTCGGTGACGACGTAATCGGCCAGCTTGAGGGCGATCTGGTCGGCGATGATGGAGGAGTTGCCGTGGGCGATGTTGGCGAAAGGGCCAGTGTGGACAAAGACCGGGGTATGCTCTAGCGTTTGGAGCAAATTGGGCATCAACGCGTCCTTGAGCAGCACGGTCATAGCGCCAGCACCCCGCAGGTCGGCAGCGCTGATGGCCCGTTCGTCGCGAGTCGTGCCGACGATGATGCGTCCCAACCGCTCGCGCAGGTCTAGCAGGTCGGTCGTCAAAGCCAGGATTGCCATGACCTCGCTGGCCGAAGTAATGTCGAAGCGGGTTTCGCGTGGGTAGCCGTTCTCCTTGCCGCCCAGGCCGACGACGACGTCGCGCAGCACCCGGTCGTTGACGTCAAGGACGCGCGGCCAGGTGATGGAGTTGAAGTCGATGTTCAGTTGGTTGCCGTGATAGATGTGGGCGTCAAGCGCGGCAGCGAGGAGATTGTGTGCGGCGGTCACGGCGTGGAAGTCGCCGGTCAGGTGCAGGTTGAGGTCTTCCATCGGGACGACCTGGGCATAGCCGCCGCCGGCCGCGCCACCCTTGATACCGAATACCGGCCCCAGGCTAGGCTGCCGGATGGTGGAGAAGGCCCGCTTGCCTAGGTGGCCCAGGGCCTGTGCCAGCCCAACGGTCATCGTCGTCTTACCCTCGCCCAGAGGGGTGGGCGTGATGGCGGTGACGTCAATGTACTTACCGTTGGGCCGATGGGCGAATCGCTCGCGGACATCGAGGTGGACTTTGGCCTTGTACTTGCCGTAAAGTTCGAGGTCGTCCTCAGACAATCCGATCTCTCGTGCAATCTCGACGATGGGTCGTAACTCGGCTGCCTGAGCGATTTCCAGGTCGCCAGGGATGTCACGCACAGCCATTGGGCGTGGTCTCCTTTCTGCTGGTTGAGGTTCTCATGCAGTCACATCTCTTTCGTTTCAGGAGAGCGGGCCGGGGGTGAGGCTATCACCGTTGTCCGAAATATAGAATGGCGATAACGGTCAATCCCCACAGAAGAACCGTCAGCGCCAGCGGGCGGTCTTTCAGGAAAAGTTCCTCAGGGCTGCCACCTTCGTTACGGCGGTGGATAAGATACAGGTAGCGAAAAATACCATATAGGACGAACGGAATCGTCAGCATCATGGCGTGACTGCCGGGCAGGTTGGGCGCGGAGAACGTATACAGCGAGTACGCAATCACGGTGGTCGAGGTCACCACTGCGATCATCTCGTCGAGGAGCGCCGGGCTATATTCATCCAGGCTGGCACGGTGATGCGCGGCGCTGTTCTCCAGGAGCCGCATCTCGTGCCGCCGTTTGCCAAAGCTGATCAGTAGCGCCCCGAGGAGGGTGCACACGTACAGCCACGGTGAGAAGCGCTCAATGGGAAAAACGACCGTGCCTGCGCCAGCGCGCAGCGGGTATGCAGCGGAAACGATCAGCACATCGACGATGACGATGTGCTTGAAGTAGACTGAGTAGGCAAGCATTAGCACAACGTAGGTAAGCGCAAGCCCGCCGAAGGGCGTGCTCAACCAAAACGCCAGGGGCAGCGCTACCGCCACGATCACGATGATCGCAATGGTGGCGACCTGGGGCGAGAGTTGGCCTGAGGCCAATGGGCGGTACCGCTTCCGTGGATGCTGCCGGTCCTTCTCGATATCCGCCAGGTCGTTAATCAGGTAGACGGCGCTGGATAGCACGAAAGCCATGATGGTACAGGCCAGGTAAGGGAGCACGAAAAGTTTGACGTCGAAGACGATCCCGGCGAAAATGAGCAGGTTTTTCGTCCACTGCCGGGGTCGCATACTGAGCAGCAAGCCCTGAAGGGTTTGAGAGTGCGGAACAGTAAGGGGTTGCGTTTCGGTTTTCATGAGCAGCAATAATAGTTGAGATCACCCGGTTAGTCAACTAAGGGGAACTCAGGGGGAAACTGCAGGCTTGCCTTGGGGCTCAGTACCAATTCGCCTTCTGGCGCAGACTCGCGTAAAGCACGCATCCAGTCCGCGAAGAGTTGCCTATAGAGCTCCACGCGGTGCAGTTTGGTTTCGTAGAACGCGGCCCATCGGCCGTAGACTTGAATCTCTTCCGGTTCTTCATCGCGCAACTCCCCCGCGACGTACAGACGATAGAAATCCTCCGAGAGGACACCATCTTATTGGCGGTTCGCTGTGTTTGGTCTATACGCATGATATATCATCGTCAGCCTGGAGTCAAATTCTCCTTGACTTTTCGGCTTGTTGGCGATATGCTTGTCATTATGAAGCAACGTTTGGATACACTGTTGGTCGAGCATGGCCTGGTGGAAAGCCGCGAGCAGGCGCGGCGCCTGATCCAGGCAGGTTCCGTCCTGGTCAACGGGCAGGTTCTGGACAAGCCTGGCGCGCAGGTGTCGGTCGAGGCCGACATTTCCGTCAGAGAAACCCTACGTTACGCCAGCCGGGGCGGGCTCAAGCTGGAGGCGGCTTTGGATGCCTTTGGGATCGACCCGTCCGGCATGATCGCTGTGGATGTGGGCGCGTCGACCGGCGGGTTCACCGACGTGTTATTGCAGCGGGGGGCACAGAGAGTCTACGCTATTGATGTCGGCTACGGCCAACTGGCGTGGCGTCTGCGCCAGGACCCGCGCGTGGTGGTGATGGAGCGGACCAACATTCGCTATCTGGCCGGGTTGCCCGAGCCCGTGGACCTGGCGGTGGTGGACGTCTCATTTATTTCACTGCAACTGGTGCTCCCGGTCATCTGGCGGCTGCTCAAGCCGGATGGCCAGATTGTCGCGTTGATCAAGCCGCAGTTCGAGGCGGGCCGGGGGCAGGTAGGCAAAGGCGGCGTGGTCCGGGACCCTGGAGTGCACCGGGCAGTTTTGCACCGTCTGCTCGGTTGGGCACGAGAGCAAGGTCTGTCTCCCCGTGGTCTCCTTCGCTCGCCGATTATGGGGCCGGCGGGCAATGTCGAGTTTCTGGCGCACCTGATCCCAACTGACCTGGCGGCTGTGGACCTGGAGGCAGTGATTGAGGGTGTGCTAAGGAACTCAGGAGGAAAGGACTGCCTATGAGTTCCCCTGAATTCCCTCAGGTCGTTTGCCTGGGCGACATCAACGTAGACATCATCGCCCCGATGCCACACTATCCGGAGCTGGGCGGCGATGCCCATGCTGAGCATCTATTTATCAACCCCGGGGGCTCGGCCACGAACACGGCTGTTGCACTCAGCTGGCTTGGCGTACGCACCGGACTGATCGGACGGGTCGGTGTGGATGCTTTTGGCACTGAGCTCTTGGGACGGCTGGCGAGCTTCGGCCTCGATTTGAGCCAGGTGCAGCGTGACCCGGTGGAGATGACCGGATTGATGTGCATTCCGGTCGTGCCCAGTGGCGAGCGCACCATGTTCGGCTGTCGTGGTGCCAACGCCCGGCTTAGCTCGAGCCATATCGACCGGCGGTATATCACACAGGCACGGCTGCTCCACGTATCTGGCTATAGCTTGCTGGCCTCCTCGCCACGCGAAGCTGCGCTCCAGGCAATGGAATGGGCGCGCGCAGCCGGACGCCCGGTGAGCCTGGATGCGGGCCTGGAGGCGGTTAAGCGACAACCGGCGTTGATGGCTCAAGTGCTGGCCGGACTGAGCTTGCTATCGCCGAACGAGGCCGAGGCGGAAGGTCTCACCGGACAGCCTGATCCCATGCGGGCGGTGAGCATGCTTCTTGAACAGGGTGTCCAGATGGTCGTCTTGAAGCGAGGTGGGGCGGGTTGCATCGTCGGCCGGAGAGAGGGGATCTTCGCTGTGCCAGGATTTGCGGTACAATCTGTAGACTCCACTGGTGCGGGCGATGCGTTCGACGCCGGTTATATCGCAGGATGGTTGCGCGGGCTAGGCTGGCGTACTGCGGCATTGCTAGGAAACGCAATGGGGGCATTGACCACGACCCGGTATGGCGCTACCCCGGCTGGCCCGGCTGAAATCCGCAGCTTTCTGAATCGTCACCGCTCTACACCCGCCTGGGATGGATGGGCCAGCGAGTTCGACTTGCTCGAGCAATTCCTTTTTCGCCTGAGTTGATGTATACTTACCACCGGGAGACCAGTGGCCACATGGATCAGCGTTTTATCCGTAACTTCTGCATCATAGCCCACATCGATCACGGCAAGTCCACCCTGTCGGACCGGCTGCTGGAGCGCACCGGAACGCTGGCCCAGCGCGAAATGCAGGCGCAGGTGCTGGACCAGATGGACCTGGAGCGTGAAAAGGGGATTACCATCAAGGCCAAAGCGGTTCGCATGAAGTACCACGCTCCGGACGGCCAGACCTACGAGTTGAACCTCCTCGACACGCCCGGCCACGTAGATTTTACGTACGAGGTCTCGAGGGCATTGGCCGCGTGTGAGGGCGCGGTGCTCGTCGTCGACGCCTCGCAGGGGATTGAGGCACAAACCCTGGCGAATCTGTATATGGCCCTGGACCAGGACCTGACCATCGTGC
>JBBITV010000204.1:0-6984 GCA_037440585.1 Chloroflexota bacterium | reverse complement strand
TGGAGATCGGGAACAGAATCCAGCGGTAGATCCCCAGGAATCCGGCGCCGTCGATCTTGGCGGCCTCTACCAGATCGCTGGGGACCGTAGCGTAGTAGTTGCGAAAAATGAGGGTGGTGATGGGGATGCCATAGACGACGTGAACCAGAATCAGCCCAGGGATCGAGCCGTAAAGTTGGATCCTTTGTAGAGTTTGCACCAGCGGGATCAGAATGCTTTGATAAGGGATAAACATCCCGAATAACAGCAACGGGAACAGTATTTCTGAACCTCGAAACTTCCACTTTGAGAGCACATAGCCGTTCATCGAGCCGAGCATGGCCGAAATGAGCGTGGCGGGCACTGCCAGGTAGACACTGTTCAGGAAGTTTTCCGAAAGGCCACGCATCCCCTGTGCCGGGTTGCCAAACCAGGCCCGTGCAAAGCTATCCAGGTACAGTCCCGATGGCAGGTCCCACATGCGCGGCAGGCTGACTTCGGCGAAACTCTTCAAGCCAGTGATGAGCAGCATGTAGATCGGCATCAGGTAGAAGGCTGCAAAGACAGTCAGCACTAGATAGATCGTCAGTCGAGATAAACGAATGGTCATACTTGGGCCTCAGTTCGCACGCTGTAAATGAGATAAGGCACCACCAGCAGGCTGATCGAGAGGAGCATCACCACGGCGATGGCAGCGCCCTGGGCAAAGTGATCACCGTGAAAGGTGGTCTCAAACATGAAGTAGGCGGGCACGTCGGTGGCAAAGGCCGGGCCGGACTTGGTCATGGAGGCGATCAGGTCGAAGATTTTCAGGGAGATGTGGCCAAGAATGATGACCGCGCTGAGGGTGATGGGCTGGAGGAGCGGCAGAACAATGTGCCGCAGGACTTGAAGCTCACTGGCGCCGTCCACACGCGCTGCCTCGCGTAGCTCTTCCGGGATGCCGCACAGGCCGGCCAGGTACAGGGCCATGACAAAGCCGGACATTTGCCACGTCGCGGCAATGACCACTGCTTTGATGCCCACGCCAGGGTCGGTGTACCAGCCCGATTTGAGAAAGCCCAGTCCCACCGCGTCAAAGAGCAAGTTGATCCCGGCCGAGGGGATCATCAGCCAGCGCCACACCACGCCGGTGACGATAAACGAGATGGCCATAGGGAAAAGATAAATGCTGCGAAATATGTTCTCGCCCCGGATGCCTCGATCCAGCAAGATGGCCAGGACCAATCCGATGGTCAGGCAGGCGGCGAGAAAGAGAATGGTGAAGGTGATCGTGTTGCGGACGTCTGCTTGAAAGCGTACGTGCTCCAGGAGCCGTCCGAAGTTCTCCAGGCCCACCAGAGTGAAGTCCGGCCGGAGTTGATCCCAGCGACTCAAGGACACATAGCCCGTCCAGCCGATGAACCCGTACACAAAAACGGCGATGGCAATCGCCGAAGGGGTGATGACCAGGACCGAAGCCACGCGGTCCCAGGTCAAGCGGCGCAGCCAGGGTGCCCGCCCCGCCTGCTCCATAGGGACCGGCTTTTCACGCACGGTCACAACCTTTTCAGCCATAGCACCTCTAAAGAGTTAGCCACCTGAGAGCGGGTTAGAACGGTTCGTAGTGGGCGCTTTAGCGCCTCAGCCACATTGCGACTCGCGTCGACTGGCGCGCTAAAGCGCCCACTACGAACCTGCCAGGCAGCCCCAGGGGCTGCCTGGCGCCTTGCAATGACACGCTTACTTGCAGACTTTAGCGTCCACGCAAGCCTTGGCAAGTCCGGCCTGAGCCTTGGCCACATCGCCGTCGGTCACGAAAGCGGTCATGACGTCGTTGATCATGGTGACCCAACCTTCGGACGCGGCCGCACCGTGGGCCAGGCTGGGCACGATGCTGTCCTTGGTCCAGTCCTGCATCGCCGACTGCAGATAGGGGCCGAACAGCTTCGCATCGCAGTCGGTGCGGGCGCAGATGGAGCCCTTGACCGGGTTGAAGGCCTCCTGTCCGGCCTTGGTGCCGATCAGCTTCAGCCAGGCGATGGCCTGATCGCGGTTCTTGACCTTCTTGGGCAGGCCGAAGGTGTCAGACAGGGCGTCGTACACGCCGGCGTTGCCAGGTGCCAGCACCCAGCCGGAGTCGGCGAACTTCTTGGCCAGGTTGTCGGCGTCCACCCAGTCGCCCATGATGGTCATGCCGGCCTTGCCGTCGATGACCAACTGGTTGGCCTGATCCCACGTGAGGGCGGAGTGGTCTTTGTTGGCGTAGGCCAGCATCTTCTTCATGGTCTCTAACGCCTGCTTGACGCCGTCGCCTTTCCAGTCGGTCTTGCCGGTCCACAGGCCCTTGTAGCCCTCGGCGCCGAGAGTGCCGATGAGCACGGTCTCAAACAAGTGTGTGGAGGCCCAGATGCCCTGGTCGCCCAGGGCCAGGGCGGGCATGTTCTTCGCCTTGAAAGCCTCAGCGACTTTGAAGAAGTCGTCAAAGGTCTTGGGCGGGTCCAGCTTCATGTCGGCGAAGACCTTCTTGTTGTACCACAGGACGTTGGCACGGTGGATGTTGACCGGCACCGACCAGGGGTGGCCGTCGTACGACACGATCTCCAGCACGCCCTTGGGGAAGACCTTGTCCCAGCCCTCGGACTTGAAGATGTCATCCAGGGGTTCCATGAAGCCGGTGGTGACCCAGGTGTCAATCAGCTCGTGGCCCATATGCACCTGGAAGGAGTCCGGCGGGTCGCCGCCCAACATGCGGGTCTTGAGGGCGGGTTTAGCCTGGAAGCCCGCGCCGCCGGCAACGGTGGCGTTGATGACCTCCACACCGGGGTACTGCTGCTTGTACATATCGAACAGCTTGAGCAGGCCGGCCGCCTCACCGCCGGTGGTCCACCACGAGAAGATTTCGAGCTTGCCGGCGGCGACGGCAGGCTTGGTTGGCTCGGGAGCTTTGGTGGGTTCGGGGGCCTTCGTCGGCGGTGCCGTCGGTGGCTTGGTCGGCTCGGGCGCCTTGGCCGGCGGTGCCGGTGTCGGAGTGCCACACGCGGCGGCCAACAGCGCTAACACAACAGCTATGAACAGAATTTTGCGCCACATAGCGCTCTCCTCCTCCTTCATCGTCGAAAGACATCAAGATGGGTTAAACAACGGGAAACTACCTGAGAGTGGTTGTAACCGCAAACCGATTCGCATCACCTCCTTACCGGGACTGGATGGAGATTGTGCGTGAGGCTACGCTTTGGATTTTAGGCAAATTCGGTCTGGAGTCAAACACGCATCACGTTTTCGGCCGTCGCGCCAGCATGACAATGGCACCGGTACCCAACGCCGCCAGGCCCAGGATGCCGAAGCACAGCACGGCGGCGCCGATCAGCAGCAAGCCCGCCGTGACGTTGCGCGGCGCAAAGTCCTCCGTGGGCAGGGCCGGGGCGGGCGGCGGTGCCACCGGTACGCGTGCGGCCGGGGTCGGCTGGACCGTAGGTGTAACCGGCAACCCGGGCTGAAGCGCCTGGATAGTCGGTGCGGGTTTCGGGGTGACGGTGAGCTCAGCGGAAGGCGCTCGCGGCGGCACCCCCAGGCTCTGGCGCCAGCGATTGTCCAGCTCATCCTGGTCGAAGCCGTACACCTTCTTAAGGGCATCGTCGAAGCCGGCGCCTTTCTTGAAGGTGGCGAGGAGCTCCGCCATCTTCTCCTTGCCAAAATTCTTGAGCAGGTAATCAACGACGCTGAAGGCTTCGCCGTACCACAGGTTAATCTCGGCCGGGTTGCCGGTGGGGGCCGTCATGGAGCGGACCGAGATGAGTTGCTTCGCTTTGATCGCCTCATCCAGGGCCGTTTTGTTCTTGCCGCGCAACTCGCCTTCGCTCTCATTCCACATCGCCAGGCCCTCGTTGAGCCAGGCCGGGACTTCGCCAAACGGCCCCTTTACGGCCAGGTTAACGACGACGTGGGTTAGCTCGTGGGCGATGGTTGCATCCAGGTCTTCCTGCTGGCCAAGCAACAACACCGTGTCCGACGACACGACCGTGCCCAGGGTGGTCACTCGCTCGTCAAAAACGGCACCCCGCGAGGGGATAGCCGCCTGCATGTCGTTCTTGGTCTGGTAGACGATGAGCTTGACCGGGTCTTTCTGCTCGACACCCATGCTCTGCTGGAGCCGGTTGGTCGCCTTCTGGGCGCTGGACATGACCCGCTGGCCGAGAGCCTTATCGGACCCATACCAGAAGACGGTGAGTTTATCCTGGGTCAGCTTCTGGAACTGGAACCGATCGTCCATGTAGGTCAGCGTGGCAGTATCGGTCTTAAGCGTATTGCCCTGTTCGTCGGTGATCTGCCAGTAGAAATCGACGTCGGTGCCAGGCGGAATTTCGCCCTGGTGCAGGCGCTCCTTATATTCCACCGTGATCTGCAAGCCGGGTGTGAACTCGGGCGTCCGGCGATTGGTGGCCTCGCCATAGCGGTAGCGGTAGATCAGGGCAACTTCCTTGATGGGTGAGGTACTTTGCGCCACCAACCGGAACGTCATGTGCTCACCGAACTTGTGCTCCGCAATGTTGGATTGGACGCGAATGGCCGGCTGGCCTGCCACAACGGCAGCAGACAGGCTTAAGAGACTAATAACGATGACCGCAAGAAAGAGACTCTTCTTACGCATCACTCACTCTCCGCCAGAAACTTCTCGGCCTCCATCGCCGCCATGCATCCGTAGCCGGCCGAGACAACGGCCTGCCGGAACACCTTGTCGTGGACCTCACCAGCGGCGTAGACGCCGGGGATGTTGGTGTGCAGCCGGCTGTTGACGACCAGGTAGCCTTCGTGGTCCAATTCCAACTGGCCTTTGAACAACGCGGTGTTCGGGATATGGCCGATGTACACGAAGACGCCGTCGACCGGCTGGGTCCGCTCTTCACCCGTCCGCAGATGCCTGAGCTGCACAGCCTGCACCGCGCCATCCCCCTGGATTTTGGTCACCACGGTATCCCAAATGAAGCGTATCTTCTCATTGGCGCGGGCGCGCTCCTGGATAATTGGCTGGGCGCGCAACTGATCCCGGCGGTGGACGATCTGGACCTGTGCCGCAAACTTGGTCAGGAACATTCCCTCTTGCAGGGCACTATCCCCGCCGCCGACCACGATGACTTTCTTGCCCCGGAAAAAGAACCCGTCGCACGTGGCACAGTAGGATACGCCGCGGCCGATGAACTCCTTTTCGCCCGGCACGCCTAGCTTGCGGGGCGAGGCGCCGGTCGCCAGGATGAGTGCCCTGGCTTCAAACTCGCCGCCGTGGGTCTTGACCTTGAACGGGCGTTTTTGAAGTTGGACCCCAGTTACCTCGTCAATCTCAAAGCGGGCGCCGAACCGCTCCGCCTGCTGCTGCATCAGCTCATACAGTTGCGGCCCGGTAACGCCCTCCGGAAAACCCGGAAAATTCTCCACGTCGGTGGTGGTGGCGATCTGGCCGCCCAATTCGTTGCCGGTGATCACCAGCGGCGCCAGGTTCGAGCGCGCCGCGTAAATCGCCGCCGTCAAGCCGGCCGGCCCCGAGCCGATGATGATGACATTCTCCATGAATCACTGTGCTCCTTCAGAGTGTTCTTGCCGTTCCAGCGCGAGACACCACTCCACCCACCAGCGCGGGGCGTGGGTTACAATCTCCCCATCGGGCGTCATGATGGGTTTTGAGCGCTCATCTCCAGGTGCACCGGCATCGCACCTATACATTTGATGCGGATGATCCGGCAAAGGTTCCTCGGAAATAACCAGACAAGTTGGGCAAACGTAAACGACGCGCTGTGCCTGGGCCGCCATGGGTTCCTCCATTTCTCGCTTGCACGTACAGGTCTAAAATCCCCAACCCTATTGTACATCGATCCGCATCCGTTTGGCAAACGGGGTGTTGAGCCATCAAGGAATCGGCCCACTGGAACTGGGCCGCTAATGCCCGGCGACGAACATCTCAAAAATCGCAATACCGCATAATTCACTTGTCATGCTGAGCGGAGCGAAGCATCTCTGTGCCTGTAATGAAAGTCTCGGCACGAGAAAGCAGAGACCCCTTCACTGCGTTCAGGGCAGGCTCTTCGCTTCGCTCAGAGCTTGCCCTGAACGTAGTGAAGGGGTGACAGACAGCGAATTATGCGGAATTGCCAAAAATCCTAGGCATCTGCCTGACGACAGGCATTCTCTCTCTTGAGTGGCAGTAAGCGATAGATGCCTATCGCCAGGTAGAGGCTTTGACGCGGCAGGACGCCTATCGGCCAGCATTAGCCGCCCAGTTCAGTGGGCGGATTGGTCAATACACGCCACCCCATCCACAACGCCGAGCCGACCTCAGGCAGTTTGCTAATCAATCAGCCCATGTTTCCGTTTCTGATCTCGAATATACGCACGCGCCGTCGGCAGTGACTCCTCAGTATGACGCACGTAATGATAGCCCTCTGCCCAGAAGTGCTCTGTGTGCATGTCGAAGCGCAATTCCGGCATCGCCTGGAAGATACGGCGTGCGGTGATGCCTTTAATGAGCTGAATGATGGTGATCAGGTCATCCCAGGGTTTCTTCTCGATGAGCACGTGAGCGTGATTCGGGACAACACCCGTCTCAATCACGTAGAAGCCTTTATCTTGAGCGATCTCCCGGACCAGGCGATTGAACAGCGCGTCAATCTCGTCGAAGAGGGCAGGGATGCGCTTGTACGGAGAGAAGGTGAGGTGGTAATAGACGCGGCCTTTGCCAGACATATAGAGCTCCTTTGAGGAATCGGGCCACTGGAACTCAGCCATCGGCCACCGGCCATCAGCCACCGGCCATACATATAGAGCTCCTTTGAGGAATCGGGCCACTGGAACTGGCCCGCTAATGCTGGACGACCCATATCTCAAACACCCTGGACATCAGCCTGGCGATGGACATCTACCAGCAAAGGCGGCTGATTGCCAGCCAGATGCCCATCGCCTCCGATATGTTTATCGCCCAAAGAACGCTGGGCTAAAGCCACGCGCTGAGAGAGCGAAGCCCCGTTGGGGCTAGAA
>JBBITV010000203.1:0-6989 GCA_037440585.1 Chloroflexota bacterium | reverse complement strand
AATACCGTCGCCGTCGATCGGCAAGAAGGGCACACCGGCGCGCCGGAGTTGGTCACGCACGACGCGCAGACTCCCTTGTGACTGCCTGCACCCCCAATGGTTAAAGTGAATCACGCCGTCGGCCTGAAACCTGGCCACGTTGCCAAGGGCGCGCTGGACGCGGCGCTCGACTGGGCCGCTGCAAAAGTTGCCCGTGACTTTTTCCGCCAGCGCGTGAAAAGGCCGCGTCGTGTCCAGCGGCGGCCACCAGATGGCGCTCAGCTCCTCGAAGGCGATGACCGCGCCGCGTTCGTCTTCCAGCAGCGGAAACAGGTCTGCCGGATAGTAAGGGCGGACGTGCATCCAGTACAAGCGAAACCGTTGGATCGGCTGTTCGGGCGTCTGCTGGTGGACCAGGTGTTGGGTGTAGGCGCGGAGGGCATGATAGTAGCGCACGCCGTAGGGACTGCCGAACATCGAGAAGATAAAGCCGATTTGATTCAGCATATTCGAGCCGCGCAAGGGACTTGGCCGCGCCACGCGCAGTTCGGTGGTCTGCAGCGCCAGCTCGCGCGCCTGATTAGAGAGATGCATTGCCTCGCGCAGACGATCCAGGTCAAACGTGACCTGGAGCCTGGCGCACAACTCGCGGGCGATGCCCTCTAATTGCCGTGCCACATAGTCTACCGCCTCAGGCGTGTTCGATGCCGGCACGTCGAGCAAGACGAAGGGTTTGCGCTGCTGATGCGCCAGGTTCGCCAGCATCTGTCCGGCCACGTCGCACAGGTTAGAGGCGGAGACGAACGCATCGGCGCGGGGGTAAAAACCAGCCGTGTGTAAGCCCATGGCGTTGCGATGTACCGTGCAAAGGTCAACGGCGTAGCCTGTCTCAGTCGCCCTGGCTACGCCCAGGCTGCTCAACCCTAGCCCTGTGGCGATAGCCGAGACGAGCTCCGGATGAAACGGGACAACGCCCAGGCCCCATAGGAGCTCGGCTGGAAAGAAGATGCTCGTCCAGACGACGGGCAGCTTCTTTTCGGCATAGGCACGCCGCCCGATCTCCAGGAAAAAATCGGACGCGATGCGATCGTGGGGTCTGGTCACCACGCGGCGCATCGCCCCGGCGCGGACCAAGACCAGCGTAAACCGCCCACGCAGCATGCGCCGCAATAGCGCCAGGCGCAGGGTCTGCCCTTTTTCCCCGCGCACGAGCGGCGCTGCCAAATGAGCCAGCCCTGACATAAGGTCCTTGGGTGCGCGCGATTTCATCTCAACTTACCCCAACATCTCCAGGAACGCCTCAACCCGCGTGCGTGCCTGGCCGCTCAGTGTCACCTCGCCTTCATCTTCGATGAGGATGATAGGTTTGCCCAGGGCTTTGAGGGCAGGGAACTCGGCCAGGAATAAGTCGCAGAATTTGAAGTACGCACAGATGATGCCGTCCACCTGATGTCCGGTGACGAGGTGGGCGAGATAGTCCAGGCGCCGGGGCAGATCGCGCATGCGCGGGCAGGGCGGCTTGGCCAGGTATCTGGCCGCCAGCTCGCGTAGCATATGGGCCACGTCGCCTGACGCACGCACCGGCTCGATGTCTTCGCGCCCGTCGGCGCAGGTATCTTCGGCTACAATTTGGGCACCGCGTTCCTCCAGCAGAGCCACCAGGCCGCGATTGACGAACAGGCTGCCGACGAGGAGCAGGCGTGGACCCGTACCATAGTTGCTATCCATCCGGGCCAACGCGGCTTCGAGTTGTGCGTTGGCGACCCGGGGGTCCTGGATGTGCGTCGCCCGGCACAGGTCGTGATAGGCCAGGGCCCCCAGGTGGCCTTGTGCCCGGCCTGCTCGCAGGGCAGAAAGGAGCGAACGCTGATGGTTGTAGGCGCGAATCGAGGCCGCGAGCGCCTCTCCCGTCAACGGCTGGCCAAAGTGCTTTTCCAGTTCGGATAAGAATTGCTGAAGCGTGCGAAAGAAATAATCGTGGGCCAGGGGGGTGTTGGCACGGGGTAAATCGAGGAAGGCCAGCACCGCAACGTCCACGCAAGCCCGCCACACATCGTGCAGACGGCGCATGGCATCACAGGAGTCCAGGAAGACGACCGCCTCCAGAGCCTGCCCCTTTACTCCGTGCGGAGCCTGTCCTGAGTGTAACGAAGGGGCAAGCTCTGAGCCGAAGTCCTGAGCGCAGCGAAGGAACAGCGAAGGGTCGGGCTCGTTGCCTTCGACGAAACTGGCCAGAGTGACCTTGAGGAGCGCGCAGAAGTTCTTGGGGAGATAGGCTTGGTCGCGGTCGGCAGGAGACGCACCGGTACACGTCCAAACGCATAGAGGATTTCTTTGGGGAAATAGGAACAAAAGTAACCGATCCGGTTCGCAGCACGGTTGTCATCCATCGGCCTGGAACCTCCACCTCTATGTTAGCACATCTCGTTTACGTGAGCAACTGTGAATCCCAAAGAATGCAGAAACTCCGGTCTATGTGGCACCCGAATTCATGAACCATACGTCCAAACTGGCGCTTTGCAACGTAAGTTTTAAGAAGACGAATAGGGATAAAAGACTTCGTAGTACGGTAACGCGATCCTGACATGGAACCGACGATGCTTTTGCACTGTGACGAGCTGGCAGATCTGCTTCCGGCTTATGCCTTGGAAGCGCTTCCTCCGGACGAACGAGCCCTGGTCGAGGTGCACGTGGCCACCTGTCCTGCTTGCCGTGCCTTGCTGGCCGAATACCAGGCTGTGGCTGAGGGCTTGCTGTACGCGGCCCCACTGGTCGCTGCCCCGCCTCACCTGGAGGCTGACCTCAGGCGGCGTCTGAAAGAGGCAAGACCCAAGGCTGCCCTGGACAGATCCTTGTCGCGTCTCCAGGCCTGGCTGGCCGGGCTTTCGAGTCTGCCCGCCCGCCCGGCCCTGGCGGTGGGAGGTCTGTTCTTGTTGCTACTGGTCGCCAGCAACCTGTATTGGATTAGCACAACGAACCAACTGCGCGCCCAACAGGCTGTCCTGGCTCAACAACTGGAGGCTCAAGCCATGGCGACGCGCATGCTGGCCGCTGGCGGCCGCACCGTTGTGTTGCGCGGCGATGCCCCGGCGCCTGGGGGGGTAGGCACATTGATCCTGGCTCCTGACCGGCCAGAGGCGGTCCTCATCGTAGACGGTTTGCCGTCGCCGCCGGCAGGCAAGATTTATCAACTGTGGCTGATTCGGAACGGGCAACGGGATAGTGGGGGATTGTTCACCGTAGACGCGGGTGGACGAGGCGTATTGGTGGTGCGCGCGCCTCGACCGCTGGCGAATTATCAGGCGGTAGGTGTGACGGCGGAGCCGGTCGGGGGGAGCCCTGGACCCACCAGCCCGCGCGTGATTGGAGGCGGCCTGCTATAACTGCTCTGATAAGACTCCGTTGGCTCTACATGACCTGCGCCCGGAATCATCTGGCGCAGGTCTTTTTTCGTTCAGCACCTGTCTACGGAACTACATCCCGTATCGCCGGCCGCACCAGGATCCGCCCTGCTTCGTCCGGCTTGCTCTCGCTTTTTGCAATTTTGCTGGAATCGGTGTAAACTACCGGCATTCTTGCTTGCCGGGGACATCCGGGGCAGCCATAAGGAATATCAAACAAGGAGGAGAACCAAATGGAACGGAAATTCCTGACTCTAACCGTACTGGTGCTTCTTGTCGGGGTGGCACTGGTCGCCTGTGCGCCTGCGGCGACGCCAACCGCCGCCCCCAAAGCTGTCGAGCCGACGAAGGCTGCGGCAGCACCGCCGGCCGCCGCCAAAGCCGACCGGCCGATCAAAGTAGGCATCGTGGACACCTACAGCGGTCCACCGGCCGTCTTCGGTAACGATGCGCTGAACGGCTTTAAGCTTGCCCTCAACGAGATCAACAAAGAGGGTGTGCTGGGGACGAAGATCGAGTTTACTCAGCGCGACGACAAGTACCAGCCCGATCTGGCGCTGAGCATGGCGAAGGAGCTGATCCTGCAAGAGAAGGTGGACGTGCTGGTCGGTGTAGTGAATAGCGCCGGCGCCCTGGCCATCTCGACTTTCGCCAAAGAACAGAAGGTGCCTTTTATCGTGTGGATCGCCAAGAGCGAGAAGATTACCGGCGAGAAAGGACACCGCTACGTCTTCTCAACCAGCGAAAATACGGCGATGGCGGGCAAGGCCGGCGCCCAGGCCCTTGCCAAAAAGCCGTACGTCAAGTACTGGATCGCCGGTGAAGACTACGAGTATGGCCATGCGATCGCCGATGCGGCGTGGAACAATCTAAAGGCGCTGAAGCCTGACGTGAGCAAAGTCGGGGAAACGTGGTGGAAGTCTGGCGAACCGGACCTGGCACCCTACCTGACGCAGATCATGACCGCCAAACCAGACGCCATCATTTTTGCCACCGGCGGCGCGGGCATGACCAACGTCTTGAAGACCGCCAAGACCACCGGCCTGTCGGACAAGATTCCGATCTGGATCCATACCGCCATCGATCATTCGGTGCTCAAGCCACTGGGCGCGGACGCCCCGGAGGGCGTGATGGGGACGATGGACTATCTCTTCTACTACCCCGACACGCCGGCCAACCAGAAGTTCGCCAAAGCTTTCCAGGATGCCTATGGAACGCCGCCCGGGTTCCCCGCGTTCCATGCGTATAGCACCGCGTACTTTATCGCGGGAGCGTTCAAGAAGGCCGGCGCGTTGGACAAGGAGAAGTTCATTGACGCGCTGGAGGGGCTAAAGATCGACACCCCAGTCGGCGAAGTGGAAATGCGCGCCTGCGACCATCAGGCCGTACTGCCGCTCTTTATGGGTGTGACCAAAAAGACGCCGCAGTATGAGTTCCTGACGGCGACCGACGTCGTCGCTGTAGCCGGGAAGGACGTGATGCCCTCCTGCGACGACATCAAGAAAGTGCGTGGGCCGTGAGCGTCTTGGACTCGCGCCCGAAAAAGAATAGAGAATGGGGTTTGGGCGGCGGCGTCGCCGCCGCCCAAACCCCATCTTTCTATCTGTCATGCTGAGCGAAGCGAAGCATCTCGGTGCAAGTCTCGGCTCCTAAAGAGACCCCTTCGTTGCACTCAGGGCAGGCTCTTCGCTGCGCTCAGGGTGACAAAGTGAGAAGAGTCACCCTATGGACCCCGCCATCTTGAGCAGTCAACTCTTGATTGGGCTTTCCCGTGCGATGATCCTGTTCATCGTGTCCGCCGGGCTGAGTTTTGTCTTGGGCGTGCTGCGCGTCCCCAATATCGCGCACGGTTCGCTGTATATGATTGGCGCATTCTCCGCTTTTAGCATCACCACCCTGTTAGGCAAAAACCCGGCCGGTTTTTGGCTGGCGCTCTTGCTGGCGCCGCTGGTCGTGGCCCTCGTGGGGCTGATTTTTGAAAGAGCCTTATTATGTCATCTCTATCAACGAGAGCACCTGATGCTGATCTTGTTTACTTTCGCCGTCATGCTCATCCTAAACGACCTGGTGAAACTGACGTGGGGCGCAGACTATCGCTCGGTCGTCCCGCCTGCTATCCTAGGTGGCTCAATTTCAATAGTTGACGTTGCGCTCCCGCGTTACAATCTATTTCTTCTACTCCTTGGCCCTCTGGTCGCCGTCGCCTTGTGGCTCTTTACGAACAAGACCAAGATCGGCAAGATCTCCCGCGCCGCGGCGGTGGATAGAGAGATGGTCGGTGTGATGGGCATCAATGTAAGTTGGGTCTTTGCTGTGGCGTTCGTGATCGGCTGTTTCCTGGCGGGGCTGGGTGGCGCGCTGGTGGCCCCGACGACGAGTATCTCGTTGGGGATGGATCATACCATCATTATCGAGGCCTTTCTGATCGTCACCATTGGAGGACTGGGCAATATTTGGGGAGCGATGATTGGCTCGCTCCTCTTTGGTTTGACCCAGTCCATCGGCTTGCTGATCTTGCCGCAATTTACCATCGTCTTCCCGTATCTGGCGGTGGTTATTGTGCTGCTCCTGCGGCCCAGGGGATTGTTGAGATCGGTGTGGTGATTATTGATGAAAGTCGAGTCTTCTGTCAACGAATGAAAAACGTTTATTCATTGTGTATTCGTTGACAGCGATTTCCAATACCAAGGACACAACATGTTCAAAGGACTCATTGAATCGAGATGGCTTTTAGTTGCAGCGGCCATTCTGGCAATGCTGCTGATCCTGCCCCAGATCGCACCTCAGTTTTATACCTACATCCTTGCTTTGATCCTGGTTACCGCATTATTGGCAATGAGCCTCAACCTCGTCCTGGGCTACGGGGGGATATACCAGTTTCATCACGCCGTTTTCTACGGAGTTGGGGCTTATACGGCCGCCCTGATCATCACCAAAACTGCTCTGCCGGCCTGGCTTGGTTTTATCGCCGGACCCCTCGTGGCGGCGACAACGGGATTACTCATCGGCTGGTTCTGTGTGCGGTTGACCCAGTTATACTTTGGGATGCTCCAGATCTCACTGGGTTCACTGGTCTGGGCCATCGTATTTAGATGGTACGACTTCACGGGCGGTGATAATGGCATCCAGGACATCCCGATACCAGCGTTGCTTACCTCCTTGCACAATGTGTATTATTTTATCCTGGCGGTTGTGGTGCTGTGTCTGCTCGTCCTGTACGTGATCATTAAATCGCCTTTTGGCGCGACCCTGCAAGCTATTCGCGATAACCCACAGCGCTGTGAAGCGGTCGGCATCCATGTCAGGCGCCATCAACTGATGGCCATCGTGATAGCCGCTTTCTTCGCCGGGGTCGCGGGCGTTCTGTTTGTCGGATTGGAGCGTTCGGCTTTCCCGAGCCTGTTATTCTGGGTCTTGTCTCTCGAAATCCTGGTCATGTGCCTTCTGGGGGGATGGTTCACTTTTGCCGGACCGATTTTGGGCGCGGCGATTGTCGTGGCTTTGCGCACTTTTGTCAGTCGATATACGGACTACTGGACGATGATCCTGGGCGTAATCTTGATCCTGTTGATTTTCTTTCTGCCAGAGGGCGTGATGGGGTTCTTTATG
>JBBITV010000202.1:3323-6997 GCA_037440585.1 Chloroflexota bacterium | reverse complement strand
CGCGAGGGCCTGTATGAGTGAGTTTCATCCAGGTGGACAACGGCGCAACGCGCGATTTCGTGATCTACAATGCCTATTGATGCCGCAAGTTTGCTCTACCGTCGGGTGCTGACGCGCACCAGGCAAATGGTCCTGGCATGGATGCTGGCGGGCATGCTGGTGCTGCTATTCATGCTGCGTGTGGCGCTTCCCTCGGCAACTCACCTGACCCACGGCTTCAGTGCATACTTCACGGCTGCCCGGCTGGTCACAGAGAGGCAGGAAGTGGCGAAGTTCTACGATGATGCCTGGTTTAGCGCACAGACGAGACGGCTGGGATTTGCCGGGGCCGAGGACATCTTCAACGTGAACCCGCCTCTGGCCGCACTGCTCTTTTATCCGCTGGCTGGCTTCGAGCCGGGGGTGGCGCGGGTGATCTGGACCGCGCTGAACGTACTATTCCTGGGATTGGCCCTGGTCGTTTTGCTGCACGTCGGGCGAAGCAGCGGCCAGGCCACGGCTATGGGTGTGGCGCTGCTCGTTCTCTTCCAGCCTGTTCGCATCGAGGTGCAGTTGGGCCAGGCTTACGCGCTGCTCCTGTTGCTCGAAGCGGTGTTGCTCTGGGTGTATGTCTCCCGCCACGATGCGTTTACCGGCCTTGTCCTTGGACTGATGCTGGTCTTGAAGACGGCCGGGCTGGCGCTGCCACTGCTCCTGGTTGGCCAGCGGCGCTGGCATGCCGTCGGCTGGCTGTTGCTGACGGTGGGGGGTGTCGCCACGCTCTCGTTGCCGTGGGTGGGGATCGCGGCCTGGCAGATATATCTGGCGTTACTGGTACGCTTCGGCGCCAAACCCGAGCTGGCGGTGACCGCCTACCAGACCTTACCTGGACTCGTGTCGCACCTGTTTTCGCCCGATGCAACCTGGAATCGCGCGCCGCTGTTCGCAGCCCCCGGGCTGGCCCTGGTGTTACAGGCCACACTGGCGCTCGGGATGGTTGGCCTCACCTTCTGGCTGACCTGGCAGCTCGACCCAGCCGACTCCCGCCGTGGCGCCCTGGCTTTCGCCGCCTGGGCAACGCTGAGTATTATCTTGAGCCCGGTGTCCCAGGATTACCACTACACCCTGCTTCTGGCACCGGTTGTGATTTTGCTTGCTTACTGGCGCGATGCGCGGCCCGGCTGGGCCATCGGAGTGGTCGAAGCAGCGGGGGTCTTGCTGGTCGCCGCGCCGTTGCCCTACACATCACCGGCGCTGACGACGGGTGGCTGGACCTTGTTGGCCTATCCCAAGCTCTACGGCGCGTTGCTGCTTTGGGCCGTGGCTGTGTACTGTTTGCTGCGGGAGCTATCAACAAAGAATGATCGTCTTGCGGTTGCATGCGAGGAAAGATGACAATGCGCCGGAGCAGATTTTGGTGGGATTTTTCAACGCTGCTGGCGAGCTACGGAGCCGGGGAAGTCCTCGCGGCCATCGGGGGCTTGGTCATCGTCCGTCTCCTGGCGCCAGAGGACTACGCCCGCTACGTGCTTGCGGTAACGGCAGTCGGGCTGGCAGGGGTCGCCGTCCACTTCGGAATGAACCCGATTCTAACGCGCGAAGTCAGCCGCCAGCCAGAGAGGGCGCCTATGTTCCTGACACACGGGGTCGTGTTCAGGCTCGTCTGCGCGGCAATCGTTTACCCCCTGGCATACACGGCTACCCAGTTGTGGCCGGCTGCTGGCGACCCCAATCTGATCCTGATCGCCAGTCTGGCGTTTTTCCCCGCCACGGTCAAAGAGACGGTCATCGCCCTGCTCAACGGCCTCAACCGGATTTCGGTCAACGCTGCCCTCAACATCACGACCCAGCTCATAGAAACAGCCTTGGTCATCGGCGCGTTACTTGCGTTCCGGCAGCCAGGTCCGATCTTGGCTGCGGGTGTGATAGCTAGCCTGGCCGGGGCACTACTGTACGTATGGGCGAGCCGCCGGGTTGTCCGACCGGCAATGCATGTGTTGCCAGAATTGGCGGGGAAGCTCGGGGTGCTGGCCTTGCCGCTCATGCTGATGAGTCTGGCCTCGAGCGCATTTCAGTCCCTGGACGTCTACGTCGTGTCGTTCTTCTTGGGACAGGCGGCGGTTGGCGTGTACGGTGCCGCGATGCGGCTGCTTGGGCTGCTCTTGATGATCCCAACCGCGTGGTCGATTGTTGCCCTGCCGCGCTTCTCTCGGGCGGCTGACAATTCAGAGGCGACGTGGAGGCTGCTCCGTCAAGCACTGCTAACTGTTGGCATTGGTTCGGTTTGCCTGGCGGCCCTGGTCACTACGCTGGCACATCCCCTAACCACGTGGGTTCTGGGAGAGCGTTACGGTCCAGCGGCTGGAGTGCTGGGCGTGCTCGTATGGGTGCTGGCGCTGGCCGGCCTGAGTGCGCCGCTGACGACGCTTCTGACTGCGCACAACCGGCAGGGAGCGGTTGCTGTCGCTGTGGCCGTGAGCGGGATACTGGCCCTCGCTGCCAATGTGCTCCTGGCAGGACGCCTGGGCGTAACGGGAATTGCTTTGGTGAAAGTGGCTGCCATGATCTTTCTGTTTGGTGCCTGTGGGTGGCTTTCCCGTGACCTGATGCGACCTGTGGAGCGACAACTGCCCTCGCTGACTGACGTGAATGTCCCGTTACCATGATCGATATACGTGCCCTCGTCCTGACCCTGACTGGAGCTCTGCACATGGTTTTCGCATCTCTAGGCGTTCAACCTAGAGTCCCGAATCAGCGCCACTATGCGCTCCTCGGCTCGCTCTTACTCTTGTACTGGGCGGTCTCATTACACAACCTGACCATCGTCCCGCCTGTATACGAGGATGAGCCCTGGCAAGCCTCGACGGGTTGGAAGCTAGCGACCCAAGGAATCTTTGGCTCGGACATGTTCACTGGCTTCTACGGCATGGAGCGCCACTATTATGGCTACATGCCGGTTCATCCATTACTGCTGGCAATCATCTTTCGTCTGGCCAGCCTGGGCCTGTTTCAGGATCGCTTGGAGGCGGTGTCGATGGGGCTGCTGACCCTGGTGCTGACATATGGCCTGGGACGGCGGCTCTTCAGCCCGGCCGTTGGGCTGCTAGCTGTCCTCCTGCTCCTCTTCGTCCGGCTGACCGGTCTGACACGAAGCCAGGTCAGCGGCATCCTGCTGCTGGATATGGCGCGTATTGCGCGGTACGACGTGGTCGTGCCTGTCTTTGGGCTGGCGTCGCTGCACGCCTATTGGACCGCCTGCCGGCGGGCTGGCCTGGCCTGGTACACTCTGGCCGGGCTCCTGGCCGGGCTAGCCGGGCTGACTCACTTGTACGGCGCGTTCTGGATTATCGCCCTGGGCGTCCTGGCCGTGTGGAACAGAGCCGGATGGGAGCGCCTGGCGGCGATGGCCGCCGGGTTTGGTGCGCCCTGGCTGGCCTATCTCGCCTACGTTCTGAGCGACCTGCCGGCCTGGGCTGGGCAGATGCGGGACTACGCACCACGGTTCGACCTGTTAAATCCAGTCTGGTACTGGGACAACTTGGTTCGGGAGCGACACCGCTATGGCCCGGGGCTGGGACCGCTTGGTTGGCACTACCTGCTCCGTCCCGGCTTTTGGGCAGCGCTCCTGGCTCTACCGGTTGCACTGTTCGCCCTGGGTCGGCAGGCAGTCGCCCGAGGCGATCACGCCGCACGCG
>JBBITV010000202.1:0-3313 GCA_037440585.1 Chloroflexota bacterium | reverse complement strand
TGGTTCCGCTCCTCCTTTTTCCGGCGCTCTTTGCCCTGCTGATTTACTTGAAGCTGGCCAATTACCTGGTTACAGTCGCACCCGTGGCTGCTATCGGCGTCGCGTGGATCGGCGTTTCGCTGTGGCGGCAAGCCTCCCCCTGTCCGGGCTCCCTCTCTCAGGGCTCGTCTGCAAAGCTCCGGAACGCCGCCTTTAGGCGGTCGAAACACCGGCTGAAGCCGGCGTTCCGGTTTGGTTGGCCGACTTTTCAGACAAGCTCTCACAGGGAGAGGGAATGGGGGGTGAGGCGTTGGCTCCGGCCAGCCTTGCTCGCTCTCTTGCTGGTCGTGACCGCCGAGGGTGTGACGCGCATCGTCGCCCTGGAGAGAGCCGCCTCGACGACGACACCCTACCGAGACTTCATCGCCCAGGTGCGTGCTTATATTCCGCCGGGGTCGCGGGTCCTGGGCTTACAGCACTACTGGTTCGGACTGGACGACCTCGATTACCGCACCTGGACCGTGCCCCTGCTGCAGGCCGATCCCAGACACTGGTCGCCTCCGCTTTCGATGGCTCAGGCTCTGGACAATATTGCACCGGATGTGGTCTTGATCGATTCGCGGATCGGTATCAATGTGGACGGCGAGCCAGCGACCGATACGCGGGCACGGGATACCCGCGAGTGGCTGGACCGCAGGGGCTATAAGCGAGTTGCCGTGGTCAGAGATTTGACCTACGGGGATATGGCAATCTACCAGGTAAGGCGCTAAGATGGCGAAGCAAGGAGTTAGTGCTCTCGCCATCTTCCTCGTGCTCATCGGGGTGGCGCGGATAGCGAGAGGCCAAATTGACTATCTGCAGGCCGAGTGGCCTATCCTACGCCTCTGGCTCGATGCCGCTGCCCAGGCACGCCTCCAACTCGGGCCGGACCTGTACGACATGCTCACGACCGCGGACGCCGTCTTGCCCCGTGACGCAGCCATACTACTGGTCACACCTGGCCTCGATCCCCGCCACGCCGAGTACACCGCCTTTCACCGGGCCCTTGGTCATTCATCCGGCTTGTAGCCGGGCTGCTGGTGATTTTTGCCATTGGTTACGGATTGATCGGCATTGCATCGCGCCTGGGATATGGGATGCGGCGGATCGAGTCAGCGGCGCTGGCGTGGCCGCTGGGTGCCGGCGCCGTCTCGGTCGGGATGCTGTGGCTGAATGCACTAGGATTGTCGCTGAATGCACAAATCGCGGTGATGACAGCCGGCGTGGCTGTCGGAGCAGTCGCGGTTGGGGTTCGGATGTGGGGGACGAATATTCCCTCAGCTTCCCCTGCTGACTTCCGGGGAGTGAGGTTACTCCTGACCATCCTGATCGCCATCCAGATCGCCTACGTCGCGCTGCTGGCTGTGGGCCGACCCTTGATTATCTGGGATAGCTGGGTGACGTGGGCGATGAAAGCGCGGATCATCTTCCTCGATGGCCACATCTCGGGTAGTGTCTTCGCCGATCCGTCGCGGATGGTGACGCACCTGGATTACCCGCTGCTGGTACCCCTCGTCGAAGCCTGGACGTTCGCTTGGGCGGGCACGGCCGACGATCGGTTGGCAGGGATACAGGCCGTGTTGTTCTTCGCGTCCTTGCTTGGCGTGTGCTACAGTGTACTACGCCGCCTCGGCGTGGGGAATACGTGGGCCCTGGCTGGGGTGGCGGTGATCGCCTCGATGACCCAGATCAGCGGCCTGGCTGCGCTGGTCTTCGCCGACTTGCCTTTGGCGGTCTATGCCACCATTGCTGGGAGCTACCTTGCCATATGGTTCGAGACGAAGTCGCCAGGGGCGCTGCTGATCGCGGCGTTGGCCGGTGGGTTCATGCCGTGGACGAAACGCGAGGGGATCCTGCTTCTCGTTGCGTTTTGCCTGGTCGTGCTCCTGGTGAATCGAGACCATCGGCGGGCATGGCTCGCGGCGGGCGCACTCGCCTGCGGGGGTTTGCTGCTATCCGGTCCATGGTGGGCGTTCGTCAAGTGGCAGGGCATCGTCAACGCCGCGTTTCTGCCAATCACATTGGCGACGATCCAGGCCAACTTAAGCCGGTTGCCGGTCATTGCGGGGCTGGAGCTGATCAGATTGTTGAGTCCAGATTGGAGCTACGTCTGGCTTCTGGCTGCGTTGGTTGTACGGAGCCTGCTCATCGGACAGGTAGCCCGACGGACGCTTGACTTGCTGCCTATGATAGCGCTGCTATACCTTGGCCTGGGCAGCCTGGCATATGTCTTTTCAGACTTCGTGCCCTACCAGCAGCACGTCATCAGCTCTATCGACCGCCTGATGGCGCACGTCCTTCTACTACCCGGGCTCTGGATTACCTGTAGAAGCCTGGAGGGGAGGTAAGTCTGTTGAAGGCTGGTGGCTGATGGCTGATCGTTTCCTGGCACGATACCCATGGATTATACCTGCTGGGCTGTTCCTGCTTGCCCTTATCCCTCCGTGGCTGATCGCTACCCTCGGACGCTTTGACGGGCTCTATGGCCAGGACCCTTTTGCCTATTACGATTACGCCGTCGGGCCGCTGCACGATAGTTTGGCGCGGCTCAGCCCGCCGCCGCCGTTTTTCTGGCCGCTTGGCTACCCACTGCTCATCCTCGCCGCATCGTCGGTCCTCGGCCGCACGCCGGCTGCCGGACAAGCCGTGGCCCTGGTCGCCGGCGCCCTGGTTCCGGTATTTACGTTCTTCCTGGCACGCGAGTTGCTGTTCTTAAAAGGAGATGGAGTCAAGGCTTCAGCCGGCCCACCCCCGGCTAATGCCTCAACTCCTGAAAGTCGCCAACCGCAAGGGGGAGAAGAAGCATGGCGTGTAGCACCGTTTGCCGGGCTGCTTGTCGCCTGCACTGGCCAGTTGTGGCAGTCGAGCATGGTCGTCATGTCCGACACACCGGCCCTGGCGGCGGCGACCCTCTCAGCGTGGGAGTTGGCACGCTATGGTCAGAGCGGGCGGCTGCGCTGGCTGGTTCTGGCTGCGGTTGCATTGGCCACGGCGATCCTGATCCGCTGGGCTTATGCACTGCTCGTCTTGCCGTGGGCGCTATTCCTCATTTTGCGCTCCATCGAACATCGGACCTGGCGGGCAGCAATCATTCATGCTCTGATAGCAGCAGCCGCCGGTGCGGTCCTTCTGGCACCCGAGTTGGCCCTCGCTGCCGTGGATTTTGTCCACTCCGGCGGCACGTCAGCCGCCCACGCGGGCGACCTTCAGGTCTACTCGTGGAATCCCCTCAATGCGTTCCGGCGCAGCTTTGACACCCCCGATGGCCACCTGAGCTATCGCCTCCCAAACGGAC
>JBBITV010000201.1:0-7039 GCA_037440585.1 Chloroflexota bacterium | reverse complement strand
GACGCCTTCACCATCCTGGCGGCATTGTCTCTCGAGGCGTGCGGTTTCGCCGAGCGCGGTACGGCAGTCAAGTTGGCGAAGGAGGGTCAGATTGCCCTGGGCGGTCGCATTCCGATCCAGACGATGGGCGGGCTGAAGGCACGCGGGCACCCGGTGGGCGCAACTGGCATTTACCAGGTCGTGGAATTGGTCCAGCAACTACGCGGTGAGGCCGGCGCCAACCAGGTCAAATGTCGCATCGGCATGGCCCAGAGTCTGGGCGGCACCGGCGCGACGGCGGTGACACACATTTTGACAAGGTGACAAGGTGACAAGGTGAGATTTCCAGAGAGCGGTGATGTGCTGAATAACGTGTGGCAACAGGGTGATGACAAGATGCCTACTGAGCCTGGACGTACTCAGGCTGGTCACCTTGTCACCTTGTCACCTTGTCATCCTGAGAGGGAGGACTTACTAATGAATCTCGCACGCAACTGGCGACTCAAGAAGGAACGCTACCTGCTGGAGGGGGCACACTGTGAAGGCTGTGGCAAGGTCTTGTTCCCGACGCGCCCGGTCTGTCCGGCGTGTCGCTCGCGGGCGCTGAGCCCGTATCAATTCAGCGGCCGGGGCGAGGTCTACTCTTTTTCGACCGTGTACCAGGCACCGGAGGGCTTTGAAGCGTACGTGCCCTACACCGTCGCCCTGGTGCGGCTGGAGGAAGGGCCGCTGGTGACCGCCCAGCTCTCCGACGTGGACCCAGGCGAGGTGCAGATTGGGATGCCGGTCGAGATGGTGACGCGCAAGCTGCGCGAGTATGGCGAGGCAGGTCTGCTCGTCTACGGGTACAAGTTCCGCCCGGCGCTCTGGCAGCCCACCAATGGATACAAGGCTGAGGAGGCGCTGGTAGACACGGTGCCGGAGTATCAGGTCGCTCAGCGTTCAACCGTCAGCGTTTAACCATCGGCCGTTAAGTCGAAACCGTAGGGCACGCTTGCGGCGTGCCAACCAAAACACAACAACGGATTGGAGAAAGGAGCGGATTGCTTAGTTCCGAAATTCATTCCTGCCCTCAATCCGTTGTTGTGTTTTATATGAGAGCGGGTTGTAATTGCTCCGGTTTTCGAGTAAAATATGTTTACCGAAATGGGATACGCGCACCATATAGTCTTTGGGAGAAAGTTGCGATGACAATTGCACTTGCCCCGCGTTGGAAGGTCTCCGACCTCGAACTAATGCCTGACAACGGGACACGCTACGAGATCATCGACGGGGAGCTTTTCATGTCCAAACAACCTCACTGGCACCATCAAACGACTTGTGGCAAGATTTATGCTGCACTTGATCAATGGAGTAGCCAGACGGGGCTTGGACAAGTGGGTGTCGCGCCAGGCGTAATCTTTAGCGATGAAGACGCCGTTGCGCCGGACGTCGTTTGGATCAGTCGGGAGCGCTTCGAGGCGCTGATGGACGAGGCCGGGCACCTGACCGGCGCGCCCGAGCTCATCGTGGAAGTGCTCTCGCCAGGCTTGTTGAATGAGCGGCGCGACCGTGAAGCCAAATTAAAGCTGTATACTCTCCGTGGTGTGCAGGAGTACTGGATCGCAGACTGGCGGCTCAAGACGGTTGAGGTTTATCGCCGGCAAGAGGCGATGCTGCGCCTGGTGGGGACGTTTTTGGAAAACGATGAGCTGACATCGCCGCTGTTGCCCGGATTCCGTTGCCGGGTAGCCACCCTGTTTCCGCTTTGAAGAGAGTGCTGACTTCATCTTCCATTTCCATGTCACAGGCTACATTTCCATCTTCTCCAACGCCGCCTTTTTGCCCCGCAACCAGACCTGCACGCCATGCCGCTGCCCTTGCCAAAGCAGGTCGGCGGCGTAGTGGTGGTACAGGCGCCTCCAGATGACGGCGTTCTCGAAAACGTCCAGGTCCGAAGTCAGCAGTTCAATCACCGACCGCGACGCAACGACGGTCAGCTTCTTGCAGGGACGGGAGAGGGCTACACAAGTTCCGCCCGGTGTTGTGGCAGCCCACCAACGGGCACAAGGCCGAAGCGGTGCTGGCGGACACCGTGCCGGAGTATCAGGCAGAAAAGCTTGCAGCCGTCAGCCTTTAGCCGTAGGGCGCGCTTGCAGCGTGCCGCCACGAACACTACAACGGATTGAGGAAAGGGACGGATTACACGTCGTAAGTGGTCATCCTGTATTTGAGGTCAGGTGCCGACTCCCAGTAAGGTCTGAAGATCTCGAACCTGCCTCACACACGCCTCATACCACGTGAAGAAGCGGTCCAGCAAGCCCAGGTGTTCCGCATCGCCGGCCAGGCGGTAGAATGCCAGGCCCACGATGAGCTCTTCCCGTACGATCCCCAGATCGACCAGTTCTTCAAGGGCGGGTGTCACCAGGTCCGCCGGCTGGTTCACACTGTGAGCCAGGTCGGCTGCGGTGAGCGCCAGCTTCGGGTGTCGCCGCAAGTACGTCACCACACGGCGACCAGCCTCTGATCCAAAAATTCTGGTTGCCATAGGCACGACTTCCGGCGGCATCTCGCCAAAGGCCTGACTTGCCAGCGAGTTACCTTTGATCTCCAAGGCCTTCATGGAATTGATCCTCCTCCAGCACTACCCCGTTCAGGCAGTGCGTCGCGTTCAGCATCGACGTGGCGATGTAGCCCCGATAACAGGATTCTAACATACAATAACGGCCTTGGGTATGAAAATCGCGTGAAGCTTGCGTGAATTTTGCGTGAAGGAATCGGTTTCAGGTCAAAGGCTGCCGGTTGAAGGTTGAAGGTTCTACCTCAGCTTGTAACCTCCAACCTTCAACCTTCAACCTGCAACCTGTAGCCTTCAACCGTATCCTCAGGGGCAGGGAGAAATGCGACGACGCGGGTACCTTCACCAGGCATCGAACGAATGGAAAGGTGACCACCGTGGAGCAAAGCCCGCTCGCGCATGCCTATCAGTCCAAAGTGGCCCTGCTCGGCCAGGTCGGCGGGTTGCGCAGGCGGATCGAAGCCGATGCCGTCGTCCTCGATGGTTAGCGTGACCCCGTCCGGGGCGAAGTTAGCGTGCAGCGCTGCAGAGTGCGCGCGGGCGTGCCGGGCGATATTGTTCAGTGCCTCCTGGGCAATGCGGAAGATCACCAACTCCAGTTCCGCCGGCAAGCGATAGGGTTCTCCGGTCACAAAAAAACTCACCCGGGTCTCACCCTGGGCGTCCAGTTCCTGGGTGAGCATCTCCAAAGCGGGCAGCAGGCCCAGGTCTTCGAGATAAAGCGGGCGCAGGTGGCGGATGAAACGGCGCAGTTCCGCCAGCGTGGTGCCCACCATCTCTTTCAGTTCCGCCAGGTATTCCGCCGTCAGGCCAGGGGTCCGCGCCAATGACTTCTGGGCCATCTCGACGCGTTGGCCCAGGGCCACCAGCGACTGAACTGGGCCGTCGTGCAGTTCCCGGGCCAGGCGCCGCCGTTCATCCTCCTGACCTTCGGTAATCGCAGCGATGTAGCCGTGCATGCTGCTCTGGTAACGCTGGACCTCTTCGGCCATCTGGTTCAGGGTGCGGCGCAGGTCCTCAATCTCACGGATGCCGCCGACAGGCGTGCGGGTGGCGGCAAAGTCACCCCACGCCACACGGCTGGCCTGCCGGTCCAGCGCCTGGAGCGGCCGGATGATGCGTTGCACCCCAAATGAGATCGCCAACAGAGACACGATGGTCGCCACCAGCACCAGCAGCGGTGCGAGGAGCGAGTATTGCATCAGAGGTACGATGACGTCCTCCCAGGGTTCACGCACCAACAGCCCCCAGCCCGTAGGCGGGATCGGTGCATACCCAACGACCACTTCGGTGCCGCCTGGATCGCGTTCCAGCGTGGCGCCCGTCCGGCCCTGCATAATTTCGCGAGCCAGTGCCCGGCTGCCAAGCTCTTTCCCAGGCGTCCCGGTATCGAGTGGGTAAATTACGCGCGCCTGGCCGTCAACCAGGATCGCCTGGCCACGCTGGCCCAGGGCGAGACCCGCCATGAGGCCAGGAATGCCCAGGTTGTCCAGGGAGACGCCACCGACTACACTGGCCGTTTGGCCGCGCACGGCTACCAGGAGACCTGGCCGCCCGCCGACGAAATTCGGCAGAATTGGTGAAAAGGCCGTTCCGGTACGCCATGCCTGGTCGGCCAGGGGACGCAGAGACGAGGAGACCTGGGCCCAGGCACCTGCACCGGGGCGTGAAGCCACGATCCGGCCATCAAGGCTGAGCAGTGCAATTCCGCCGTCGAAGGCGGCGGAGAGATGTTCGCCGTGCTGGAGCAGTGCGCTTGGGTCGCTGGCCGGGTCGGCGACGCTTTGGAGGCTGCGCAGGAGGTCGGCGCGGCCATCCAATGTACGCGCCAGGCGGTCAGCAGCCACCCGCGCCAGCCGGCCATCTCGCTCGATCACCATGTCGCGCATAGAAGTCTGATGGATGGCGATGCTCGTGAAGGAAATGCCGATGAGGAACAGGATTAGCGGCAAGATGGTCCAAATGAGAATCTGGGCACGAAGACCGCGTAACATACGTATTATGGCTAGCCAGTGGCATCCTCGATGCTCAACCACCCCAGCCGCACCGCCTTGAGCGCCGCCTCAGTCCGCGTGTTGACACGCAGCTTGGCGAAGATGTTCGCCAGGTGGCCCTGGACCGTCCGATCGCTGATACCCAGAATGCGCCCGATGGCGCGGTTGGTGTCACCACGGGCAGCTAGACGGAGCACCTCCACTTCACGCTCGGTGAGCGGCTCGACCGCGGCTTCGCCGGTCGCTGCCTGACCTTTCCCCCCGGCCAGCCGATCCACGACCTTGCGTGCCACGGCCGGGTCCAGCGCCGATTCGCCACGGGCGACGGCTTTGACCGCGCGCACTAGCTCAGAGGACTCAGCGGTTTTCAGGACGTAACCACTGGCGCCAGCCTGGAGCAGGGCAAAAATGTAGGGGTCGTCGTCGTAGGCCGATAGGATGAGGACTTTCACCTGGGGCAACTCGGCCTTAATGCGACGTGTGGCCTCGATACCGTTCATGCGCGGCATCTGGATGTCCAATACAACTACATCGGGCCGGTGTTGTGCCGCCAACGCCACCGCTTCGGCACCATCGGCCGCCTCGGCCACCACTTGAATGTCGCTGTCTTCTTCCAGGAAATTACGAATCCCTTTGCGGACGACGGCGTGGTCGTCCGCCAACACGACGTGGATAGGCTCAGTCATGGTCGTCACCTGCCTTCTGATGCGTTTCGTTTTCAGCCGGTAACACAAACGTAAACGTCGTCCCCTGCCCCACCGCGCTTTCCGCCCAGATGCGCCCGCCGTGGGTCTCGACGATCTGCCGCGCAATCGCCAGCCCCAGGCCCGCGCCGCCGCCTGATCGCGAGCGCGACTTGTCGCCGCGCCAGAACCGGTCGAACACGTGGGGCAGGTCTTCGGGCGCGATGCCCATCCCTGTATCAGACACGGCGACCCGAACGTAGGGGTAAATGGTTTGGCCAGTGCAGGACGTCGCGCCAGCGCCATGTACGACCCGGTCTGGTGTGGCGCGAATTTCTATCTTCCCGCCAGTGGGAGTATAACGCAGGGCGTTTGCCAGGAGATTACGCAGCACCTGCTCCAGGCGCTGCGGATCGGCTGAGACCTCGGGCAGGTTTGGTGCAACCTCGGCGGCTACGGTCACACCTTTCGCCTCGGCCTGGGGGCGCAGGCTGACGACCGTCCCCTGGACCATGTCGGCGACGTCGGTCGGTTCTTTGTAAATCGCCAGTTGGCCGGCATCGGCCAGGGCCAGATCGCGCAGGTCGTCCACCAGACGGGAGAGGAGCACAGTCTCCTCATGGATCGAGGTGATGGTTTCCAGGTTGGCAGGGTAGACCCCATCCAGAATCGCCTCCAGGTTGCCCTGGACGACGCTGAGGGGGGTGCGTAGCTCGTGGGCGATGTCGGCCATGAGGTTGCGCCGTATGGTTTCGGCGCGTGCCAGGCTTTCCGCCATGGTGTTAAAGGCCTGGCTCAGCTCGCCGATCTCATCGTTAGAATGAACGCTGACCCGCTGACTCATGTCTCCGGCGGCGATGCGCTGCGCCGCTGCTGTCAGCCTGCGCAACGGCGCGGTGATGCCGAGGAACAGCAATGAGCCAATGATCAAAGCAATCCCGCCCGCCGCCAAGCCGGCCAGCAGGATCGCCTGATTGACCCGCCCCAGGAACTCTTGCTCCGATGGGCCGAACGCAGGCATCATGGCCGACTCCACCAGCAGCGTGCCAACCCGTTGCCCGCGGTGGGTGATGGGCAGGCCGCTCGCCAGTCGGTCCGGGCTGAGGCGCTGGCCGGGGCGCAGCGGCCCAGCCGTGTCTGCCACGACCGTGCCATCCTGCCCGGCGATGATCAGCCGGTCGCCCATCATCTCCATCATACTGCCCATCATTCCACCCATGCCACCTCGCCCGAAACGATCAAGGCCAGCGGCAAGGACGGAATCCACGCCGGCCCAGCCCCCGTTGCGGGCGTAGTAGTCCACCAGTTCAGGCAGCAGCTCGTTAGCCTGGACCATGCGGCCATGCAGCATGAAATGCTGGAGTTCCCCGGCGGTCGCGCGATTCGCCAGCAGCGTCGTCACCGCCACTCCGATGACGACGACGGCGGCAAAAGCGGCTATTAATTTGAACCACAAGCTGCGCATAATCTGCTCTCGCGTTTCGGGTTCCAGGTTTCGCGTTTCGGGTCAAACTGGCAACTCGAAACCCGAAACCTAGGTTTCAAACTTATACCCCACCCCGTACACCGTCTGGATATACTTCGGATGGCGCGGGTCAGGCTCGATCTTCTGGCGCAGATTCTTGACGTGCGCGTCGATGGTGCGCTCATAACCTTCATAGGCGTCGCCCAGGACCTGCTCCAAAAGCTGCAAGCGGGTGTACACACGTCCCGGATGCCGGGACATCGCGGCGAGCAGATCGAACTCGGTGGGCGTCAGGTCCACCGGACGCCCGGCGATCTGGACGGTGTGCCGGGTGAGATCGACGACAATTTCGCCAGCGGTA
>JBBITV010000200.1:5646-7057 GCA_037440585.1 Chloroflexota bacterium | reverse complement strand
CGAGGTCGCGGTCGGTCACCGTCTTCTTCTTGTCGCACAGTTCCTTGAAACGGTCGAAGGCGCGGTTAACCTCGTCCTTCGACAACTGGTAGCCCAACTCCTCCAGACGCTTGCTGAACGCGTGGCGGCCGGAGTGCTTACCTAACACCAGCTTATTCTCCGCCAGGCCGACGGTCTCCGGGCGCATGATCTCGTAGGTCAGCGGATTCTTGAGTACGCCATCCTGGTGGATGCCCGCCTCGTGGGCGAACGCATTGGCCCCGACAACGGCCTTGTTCGGCGGCACCAGGATGCCGGTGTAGTTGCTGACCAGGCGGCTGGTGGGATAGATCTGCGTCGTATCAATGTTTGTGGTCACGTTGAACACATGTGGCCGGGTGTGAATGGCCATCACGGTCTCTTCGAGAGAGGTGTTGCCAGCTCGCTCGCCGATGCCATTGATGGTGACTTCGATCTGGCGCGCGCCGTTGAGCACCCCGGCCAACGTATTGGCCGTCGCCAGACCCAGGTCGTCGTGGCAGTGCGTGGAGATAGTCACCCTGTCAGCGCCAGGCACGTTCTTGATGATCCCGGCGATCAGCGCCCCGTATTCCAGAGGCGTGACGTAGCCGACCGTGTCAGGGATGTTGAGCGTCGTCGCGCCAGCCTGGATGGCGGCCGCCAGGACTTCGTACAGGAATTCGGGATCGGATCGGCCGGCATCTTCGGGCGAGAACTCCACGTCGTCGCACAGGTTACGGGCATAGCTAACCATGTCGCGCACTTGCTGCACGCACTGCTCACGGGTGATCTTCAGTTTATACTTCAGGTGAATATCGGAAGTCGCCAGGAAGGTGTGAATGCGGTGGCGCGGCGCGTGGCGCACGGCTTCATAGCAGCGCTCAATGTCCTTGGGCTGGCAGCGGGCCAGCCCGGCGATGATCGCCGGCCCCTGTTTGCGATTTCCGACAAACGGCCCGACTTCAATCGCAATGCGTCTGACCGCGTCGAAGTCGCCCGGGGACGCAATCGGGAAACCCGCCTCAATGACATCGACGCCCAGCCGGACCAGATGCCGGGCAACGTCCAGCTTCTCTTCAGTATTCATTGTCGCGCCGGGGGATTGTTCCCCATCGCGCAGGGTGGTGTCGAAAACCAAAACCTTGTCCATGGTCTCAGGTTCCTCCTTTGAGATTCGAGATGTTGAGATTAAAGATTGAAGGCCACTAAGGTCAGCAAGGCCATCGCTCGACAATGACACCACCCCCTTTCCGATTTTGGATTTGCAATTTTAGATTTTGGATTGGACCCGACGTGCAGGTAGAATCTCGATCTGCATCTACCAGCCAATCCAAAATCCAAAATCTAAAATCTAAAATCCAGTTATGCTCCGCCTTCCCCCGGCCTCACTTCGCGCGGCTTGCGCCACGGC
>JBBITV010000200.1:0-5636 GCA_037440585.1 Chloroflexota bacterium | reverse complement strand
TCGGGCGCAGGCGCCGGCCGACTTGCTCGATCAGCGTTTCGGCGTGCATCACCCGCTGCTGGTTGAACCACGGTCGGCCACGGGCGTTTTCTTCGATCCACTCTCTGGCGTAAGCGCCGCTCTGGATATCGGCCAGCATCTTCTTCATGGTGGCCTTGGTTTGGTCGGTGATGATCTTGGGGCCGCCGGTGTAATCGCCGTGCTCGGCCGTGTCGCTGACGGAGTAGCGCATGTAGCTCAAGCCGCCCTGGTAGAACAGATCGACGATGAGCTTGAGCTCGTGCAGGCATTCGAAGTAAGCCACCTCCGGCTGATAACCGGCCTCGACCAACGTGTCGAACGCGGCCTCAATCAGGTGCGAAACGCCGCCGCACAGCACCGTCTGCTCACCGAAAAGGTCGGTTTCGGTCTCTTCGGCGAAAGTCGTCTCGATGACGCCGGCGCGGGTGCAGCCAATCCCCTTCGCATAGGCGAGCGCCTGCGCCTTGGCCTGGCCCGAAGCGTCCTGGTGCACCGCCAGCAAACCCGGCGTGCCCACGCCCTCGACGAACAATTCGCGCACGCGGTGCCCCGGCGCTTTGGGCGCGATCATGCTGACGTCCACATCCTTGGGCGGTACAATCTGGCCGAAGCGGATGTTGAAGCCGTGGGCGAACATCAACGTATCGCCCTTGCCCAGGTGTCGTTCGATATGCTCTTTGTACAGCTTGGGCTGCGGTATGTCTGGCACCAGGATCATGATCACATCGCCGGCCCTGGCCGCGTCCGACACTGTGGCCACCTTAAGCCCGGCGTCCTGCGCCTTTTTCCACGACTTGCTACCCTCGTACAGGCCGACCACGACGTCGATCCCGCTATCTTTCAGATTCAGTGCGTGCGCGTGCCCCTGGCTCCCAAAGCCGATCACGGCCACGGTCTTGCCTTTCAGCAAGCCGAGATCGGCATCCTGGTCGTAGTAGATGTTTGCCATGAGTGACGTTCTCCTTCGTAGTGATAGGTGATGCGTGATACGTCAAACGTCAAACGTGAAACGTCAATTGCTGATTACGTTTGACGTTTGACGTTTCACGTTTTACTGGCTGCCATTCGGACTAAACCCGTCACCGTCCCCGTTCACGCCCCACCACTTGGACTCGCTGCCCCGGGCCATGGCGACGCGGCCGGTGCGCACCATTTCGATGAGGCCGAAGGGCCGCAGCATATCGACCATCGAGTCGATCTTGGCTTCGGAACCGGTGATCTCGACGATGAGCGATTCGGCGGCGACGTCTACGATCTTGGCGCGGTAAATATTAGTCAATTGCAGGATTTCCGCGCGCGTCTCGCTGTTCGCTTTGACCTTGATCAGCGCCAGGTCGCGGATAACCGATGGCTCGTAGGTCACATCTTGGACCTGGATGACGTTAACCAGTTTCCATAGGTTCCGCTCGACGATCTGGGCGTTCGTCTGGCTGGCGTCGACGACGATGGTCATGCGCGAGACGCCAGGCTCCTCTGTGTGCCCGACGGTCAGGCTTTCGATGTTGAAGTTTCGGCGCCGGAACAGGCTCGCCACCCGGTTCAGCACGCCGGGCTTGTCTTCGACCAGGGCTACAAGTGTGTGTTTCATGATGACTTTCTCCTTCAGAGCCGAGCCTTATCCGAGCCTTGCGAAGGCTCTTAACCTTCGCAAGCCTCAACGGAAAGGCTCAATGGACTCCTACTTCCCTATTGCTTCGGGCAGCGGCCGCCGCACCATCTCGTGCAGCGCCTTGCCCGGCTGGACCATCGGGAACACGTTAACCTCAGACTCGACCCTGAACTCCATCACCACCGGGCCGGAGTGCCTGCGCGCCGCGCGCAGCACCGGGGCGACCTCGCTCTGCCGCGTCGCGCGCATCCCGCAGATGCCGTAGGCCTCGGCCAGCTTGACAAAGTCGGGGTTCAGCAGCGGCGTCGCCGAGTAGCGGCGATTGTACATCAGGTCTTGCCACTGGCGCACCATCCCCAGATAGCCATTGTTGATGATCGCGATCTTCTGATTCAGCCCCTCCTGGACGATCGTCGCCAGCTCGTTCATGCTCATCTGGAACCCACCATCGCCGCAGATGACCCAAACCTCTTCGTTCGGATGGCCGAATTTCACGCCAACGGACGCGGGCACACTATAGCCCATCGAGCCGACGCCGCCCGAGGTGAACAACTGGTTGCGGCGGTTGTGGCGGAAGTACTGCGCTTCCCACATCTGATGCTGGCCCACGTCGGTCACGATCAGCGCTTCGCCCTTCGTCTCCTCCCAGATGCTGCGGATGACGTAAGGCGCCAGCAGCACATTGTCCGGCCAATCCTGGTTCAGAATGTCGCGCGTCTGGGTATCCGCCTTGCCGGCTGCGATCTCGTCCAGCCACGCCGTCCGGTCGCGCCACTCGACGTGTGGCAACAACTGGCGCAGCACCTTCTTGACATCGCCCACGATCCCGATCTCGGCGTGGACATTCTTGTTGAGCTCAGCCGGGTCAATATCGACGTGGATCACTTTCGCGTTTTTGGCGTAGCTCTTGAGGTTGCCGGTCACCCGGTCATCGAAGCGCATACCCAGTGCAATGAGTACGTCGGCAGATTGGATGGCCGTGTTGACGTAGGCTTCGCCGTGCATCCCCATCATCCCAAGCGAAAGAGGATGCGCCTGGGGGATGCAGCTCAGTCCCAGCAGCGTCGACGCTACCGGCAGGTTGCCTTGCTCCACGAACTCCTGCAACTCATCGGACGCGCCCGACAGGTGAATGCCGTGACCGGCCAGGACAACCGGCTGCCGGGAGTCATTGATCAACTGTGCGGCGCGCTGGATCTGCTCTTCCGTCGCTTCGAGCTTGGGGCGATAGCCGGGCAACCGGACGGTCTCAGGATATTCAAAGTCGGCCATGCCCTGTTGGGCATCGCGGCAGATGTCGATAAGCACCGGCCCAGGCCGCCCGCTGCGGGCGATGTAGAACGCTTCTTTGAAGACACGGGGGATTTCCTCGGTACGGGTAATCATGTAGTTGTGCTTGGTGATGGGCAACGTCACGCCGGTAACGTCCGTTTCCTGGAAGGCATCGCTGCCGACCAGCATTGAGGGCACCTGGCCGGTGATCGCCACAACCGGCACCGAGTCGAGCATTGCGCCCGCCAGGCCGGTGACCAGATTCGTCGCGCCGGGGCCGGACGTCGCCATGCAAACGCCGACTTTGCCAGTGGAGCGTGCGTAGCCATCCGCCGCAAAGGCCGCGTTGCACTCGTGGCGGGTGAGGACGTGATGGATCTGGGGATAATCGACCAACGCATCATATGTCGGGAGGATTGCACCGCCGGGATAGCCAAACAGGACATCAACCCCTTCCCGGATCAAACACTCCCAGACCATTTGAGCACCTTTGAGCTTCATAAGTCCCTCCTTTTTTCGTGCCTCACTTGTAATTACTCAGGCTGCCTGGCCTTGCGAAGGTTTGGAACCTTCACAAGGCTGCGCTGCAAAACGAAAAACGCCTTCTGCCAGCCCAACGGATTGGGCAGGATCGAAGGCGTCATTACCTGGCTTGTCGCTTCGGGGCGACTGTTAAATTGTTCCGGGCAACAAAAAACCTCCCGATTTGGGAGGTTCAAGCAGCACGCTCTGAGTACTAGGGTTTGCCAGTCAGCTATCCCCTCCCAACGCCAAATAGCTCCTCAACGAGGAGCCCAACGAGGACGAGAATAACGACGACAAACCGCGAAGATTTCATCAGATACAGAGCCTCTCTACGAAAACCGCAACTGGAATAGCACCATTCTATCACAAAGAACGGAATTTGTCAAACCCAGTTACGGCCTGGGTGCATTTCAACCATTCTGATACCAAATCCTCACCAAAGCCAGTTGACAGACCAGCCTGATCCTGGTACAATGTGCTCAGTTCTGACATGGAGGTGATGCCTATGGCATAGCTCGAACACGTGAAAGGGGAAGACAGCGCATGGACCCGTCACCTGACGGGTTGACGAGGAGGAGGTTCCCTGCCGCGAGGTGGGGTTAACCTGTGGATCCCACAGGGAAAATCGAAAGGTCAGCGGAAGCCTCCAGGGCTGGCCACGGCCCTCATATCTTCCCCTCCTGGATAGAAAGCGTGCCCACAAATCCGCCGGGCAACCGGCGGGACAAAGGGGAAGCGCGGTGGCGGACGACCGTTCGAACGTTGGAACGTTAGAACGTTGAACGTTTTAACGTGCTAACGTGTTAGCGCTAAAGGAGGGAACTTGCCATGTGCGGCATCGTTGGTTATGTCGGGGGGCGGTTCGCTGCCCCCATTTTGTTGGACGGCCTCAAGCGCCTGGAATACCGGGGCTACGACTCGGCCGGGATCGCCGTCCTCACCCCTGAACAAGCCATCCACATCGAGAAAACCGAGGGCAAGCTCAAGCGGCTCCTGGACGCCCTCGACGGGCGCACACCCGCTGGTTTTTTGGGCATCGGCCACACGCGCTGGGCCACCCACGGTGCGCCCAATCACACGAACGCTCACCCCCACACCGATTGCTCGGGACGGATCGTTGTCGTCCACAACGGGATCATCGAGAACTACGCCAGCCTGCGCGCTGAGCTCATCACCCGCGGCCATCGCTTTACGTCAGAAACTGACACCGAAGTCGTCGCGCACCTTATCGAAGAGGCGAATCATACGATCCCCTTCGCCGATGCCGTCCGTGCCGCGCTCCACTACGTCCAGGGGGCCTACGCCATCGCCGCCTTCTGCCCAGACGAGCCGGATTTGCTGGTAGGCGCGCGGCTGTTCTCGCCCCTCGTCGTGGGGTTAGGCGAGGGCGAGAATTACCTGGCATCCGACATCCCGGCGCTGCTGGGCCAGACGCGGCGGGCACTGTTGGTGGAAGACGGCGAGGTGGTCGAAGTGCGACGCAGCGGTGTGACCATCACAACCCTCGACGGAGAGGTGGTCCGGCGCGAGCCGTTCCACGTCAACTGGGACGCCCAGGCCGCCGAAAAAAGTGGCTACCCACACTTCTTCCTCAAGGAGATCTACGAGCAGCCCAGTGCCTTGACCAACGCCCTGCGCGGCCGGCTGGACGGCGATCGGCTCTACTTGCCAGAACTGGCCTCGCTGGACCTGGACCGCGTCGAGCGGGTGTATCTCGTCGCCTGCGGCACGGCCTACCACGCCGGACTGATCGGCAAGGCGCTCATCGAGCGCTGGGTCCGGCTTCCGGCCGAGGCCGTGATCGGTTCCGAATTCCGCTACGCCGACCCTATCCTGGACGACCGGACGCTGGTGATCCTGATCAGCCAGTCGGGCGAGACGGCCGATACCCTGGCCAGCTTCCGCCTGGCGAAAGCGGCTGGCGCTCAGACCATCGCCATCGCAAACGTGATGGGTAGCTCAATCACGCGCGGTGCGGACGCGGTCCTCTACCTCCAGGTCGGGCCGGAGATTGGGGTAGCGGCGAGCAAATCGTTCACCGGGCAATTGACGCTGCTCTACCTGTTAGCGCTCTATTTGGCTGAGACGCGGGGCCGGATGGGCGATGGGGGCGTCGCAGAGGTCGTGCGCGGCCTGCGCGCGCTCCCCGAGCAGGCCACTCGGGTCCTGGAGCAGGATGGCGCTATTGAGGCGACAGCCAAAGCGTACG
>JBBITV010000199.1:0-7113 GCA_037440585.1 Chloroflexota bacterium | reverse complement strand
AGCGCATCGCGATCCTGTACGAACTTGCGGACGGCCGTAAGAACGTGGGCGAGCTGGTGGCAATGTTGGCGATCGATCAGACGACTGTATCGCGTCACCTGAAAGTCTTACGCGAACGGTCGATGGTCGTCGCAGAGCGCGAGGGACCCAGCGTCTATTATTCGCTGGCCGATCGGCGCGTCATCCACGCGCTCGACATCCTCAGGGAAGTATTGGCGGCTAACCTGGCCCGGCGCAAAGTCCTGGCCGAAGCTTTAACATAAACACGTTAAACGTTCAACGTTGAACGTTCAACGAAGGCGGAGGGCATATGGCTACTATTCTAAAGGCAGATCAGACCCTGGATTACCGTGGGCTGCTCTGCCCGGTCCCTGTCATCAAGATCGCGAAAGCGATCAAAAATATCCAGGTCGGCCAGGTGGTGGAGATGCTGGCCGATGATCCGGGCGCGCCGGCCGACATGCAAGCCTGGACGAAGCAGACGGGCCATCAGCTCCTGGACAGCCAGCAAGAGGGTAACACGTTCCGGTTTTACATTCGGAGAATGAAGTAATTCGCGCAGAGCAATGTAGGTCACGAGGAGGTGTTCCATGGCAGACGAGCAAACACAGGCGGTCGAAGCCGGCAGCGAAATGATTTCGCGTGATCTTCTGGCACGCATCCGTGAGGAAATCCGGCAAGAGGTCCGTGCGGAATTGGAGCGACAGAAGGCCGAGCGGCCCAAGCGCCTGGCATTGGTGGCGTCCAAGGGCTCACTCGACATGGCTTACCCGCCACTCATCCTGGCCTCGACAGCGGTGAGCCTGGGCTGGGAGGTCGGCGTCTTCTGCACGTTCTACGGGCTCGACATCATCAACAAGCACAAGCTTCCCCGTCTCAAGGTCGCGCCGGTCGGCAACCCTGCGATGCCGGCGCCTCTCCCCCAGATCCCCATGCAGGTCCCGAATATTGTAGGCATGTTGCCTGGGATGACCGAGCTGGCGACCAAATTCATGCAGAGCTGGATGGACCGCGCCAACATGATACCCATAAAGGACATGATCGATATCACGCTCGAGGGAGGCGGTCACTTCTACGCTTGCGCCACGACCATGGGTGTCATGGGCGTGAACAAGGAAGATCTGCTGGAGGGCGTGGAGCTGCTTGGCGCGACGGCGTTCCTGGACTTCGCGTCCGAGGCGGATGTGGCACTATTTATTTAGCTACCGATCATGCGAAATTACGCGCGATGGCCACAGGGAACTGAATTACGCATAATCGGTTTAGCTGTGAACTGAGGATAGCCCGATGGACAACGAAGACAAGAAGATCCTCTACGTCCAGACCCACGGCGTGGACATGCCCGAGCGTAGCGCCACGCCGTTCTACCTGGCCGCTTCGGCCGCAGCCATGGACTGCGAGGTTGGGATCTATTTTACGATGAACGGCCCGACGCTGCTTGAAAAGGGCGTACCCGAATCTTTGATTGTCCCCAAGAAGGGTGGTGGTGGTGCCCCTTTGCGGAAGTTCATCAACCAGGCGCTGGAGTTGGGGGTGAAATTGTACGTCTGCCAGCCCAGCCTGGACCTGCACGGGCTGAAGCATGCGGACCTGATCGAGGGCGTGGAAATGATCGGCGGGGCGGCGTTCAATGGCATGGCGTTGGAAGCGGATGCGGTGATCGCGTTTTGAATCGCTGAGACGCTGAATCGCTGATTACGCTGATGAAGTGCTGAGATCGCTGAGGATGCCACCGTATCAATCCCCTTCAGCGTAATCAGTACCTCAGTGATTCAGCGATTCAATCGCTGTGGAGTTAACATGGGCCTATTCGCGGACAAGTACCCGAACGTTCCCTTTGAACAAAAAGAGCGCTTGTGGGAAGAGGTCAAAGCCGATCCGCGCTTTCCGTCGTACCTGTACGGGTGTTACGAGTGCGGGATTTGCGTCGCGGCTTGTCCCTCAGCACGATTCTACGATTTCTCGCCACGCAAGATCGCCCAGGCAGCGGCGCGTGAGGACGTCGAGCTGATCTTCGAGCAGATGAACGATGATGTGTGGAACTGCTCGCAATGCTTCTCGTGCAACCGTTGCCCACGCCAGAATTCCCCGGGCGGCCTGATCACGATCTTGCGCGAAGTGGCCGTGCGGAACGGCCTCAAATCCGCCAAGCAAGCCCTGGAAGGCTACTCGCGCATTATCTACAAGATTATGGGCACGGGGACGCAGGTCTCGCCGGACATGCTCCAGCCGGATGCCTTCCCCGATTGGGGACCGCAGGTGCGCGAGGTCTCGGCCGACCTCGACGTCTGGCGCCGCGCCCTCCCCCCCGAGACCCTGCATACCACCTCGACTGGCTGGCAGGTGGATGACAAGACGATCATCGAGCTGTACCTGATCTGGCACTACACAGGCGTGATGGACATGATTGCCGAGGTGGACGAGGGCTTGCACATGATTCTGAACGACGTGATGGAAGAGAAGTTGGAAGAGGCGGGGTACGGGGAGTAAACCTCACCCCCCGGCCCCCTCTCCTGAAACGAACTGCACGTTTCAGGAGAGGGGGAGTCGGCAACGAAACTCGATTTCTCTTTTGACTCCCCCTCTCCTGACGGCGGGTGTTGCCGTCAGGAGAGGGGGCCGGGGGGTGAGGTCTTTGGAGGAATAGCTATGGCAAGTACTAGTGGGTTCATCCCCTATGATGCAGTAAATGTCAAATCCAAGCGTACGTTCGAGCGCCAGGCGGAATTCGCACCCGAAGACTTCCACGCGAAGGTCTTCGAGTTGGAAGCCGAGGGCGAATGGATCGTCCAGCGCGTGCCAGAGCCGTATGTTGAGGTGATGACCAAGTACGGGCGCCAGAAGAAAATCCCACTCGAATTGACGTGGCACCACAAATCGTGCGGGCAGTGTGGCCACATCCCCGGCTACTCTACGTCCATTTTCTGGCTCAACCGGAAGTTGAATTTCAAATATATCGACCCGACCGACCAGACCTCGTGTACCGCCTGGAATTATTACGCCTCGGCCACGTCAAACGCGCCCGCGCAGGCAGGGGTGGCGATGCGCAATTTCGCCGCGGCCTACGAGACCGGCTACTTTCCCCTGATCCACTGCGGCACGTCCTACGGCCACTACAAAGAAGTGCGCGAGGAGCTGATCCATCACCCCGAAGTGCGGCACCAGGTCCGTGACATCATGAAGAAGCTGGGCAAGCCGATGGTCATGCCCGAGGAGATCGTCCACTACTCCGAGTGGGTACACGCCGTCCGCGACCGCATCGCCGCCATGCAAAAGCGAGATTTCTCCAAGATTGCCGTGACCGTGCACCCGGCCTGCCACTATTACAAGTTGGTTCAAGAGGATGCCATCTACGACCCGGACATCTATGGTGGCCAGCGCACGGCGACCGTCTCGGCGCTGATCAAGGCCCTGGGCGCGGAGGTGCGCGACTACTCGACATGGTTCGACTGCTGTGGCTTCGGCTTCCGCCATATCCTCGTCCAGCGCGACTTCACCCGCTCGTTCGCCACGCGGCGCAAGATCCAGGTGATGAAGGAAGAAGCCGATCCAGACGTCGTGATCACCCACGACACCGGCTGTGTGACTACCCTCGACAAGAGCCAGTTCGTCGGGCAGGCGCACGGCCTGAACGTCGGCGTGCCGGTCATGTCCGACGCCCAGTTTGCCGCCCTGGCGATGGGTGCCCACCCCTATCGCGTCTGCCAGCTCCACTGGCACTCGACCGACTATCGCCCGCTCCTCGAAAAGATGGGCATCGACCACGAGAAAGCCTGGGCAGACTTCCAGGAAGACCTGAAGAAGCTGAAGAGCGGGGAGAAGGAATATCTTTCCTGGGAAGATGTAGACGCAGAGTAAAGTACACAAGTACACAGGTACACAGGTACACAGGGACTTGTTTACCTGTGTACCCCTACACGGAGGCACCATGTCATCAGACACTATCCTCATTATCGGCGGCGGGCCGGCCGGGTTGGAAGCGGCCAGGTTGATCGGCGATCTTGGCCAAAAGGCGATCGTCGTCGAGAAGCGGAATCATTTGGGTGGTGCACCCATTTACGAGCACTATGCAGCGCTCACCCACGGCTTTCGCTCGGCGGAAGAGACAATGAACGAGCTGATCGGGGCTGTCCAGGCGAGCCCGACGGTGGACATCCGGCTCAGCTCGGAAATCGTGGCCTGCTCGGGAACGACAGGCGACTTTCGGGTGAAAATCGTCAAAGCCGGTAATGGCGCCGGTGAGGAGGTGAAGGTCGGAGCGATCATCGTGGCGACGGGCTTCCAACACTTCGACCCAGGCCGCGAGACGCAGATGTATGGCTACTATGAGTACGACGACGTCATCACCCTGGCCGACGCCGAGAAGATGTTGAAGGAACACAACTTTGTGATCCCGTCCAAAGGGACACCGCCGCAGCGAGTGTGCTTCATTCAGTGCGTCGGCTCGCGCGACCGCCAGATCGGGAATGAGTACTGCTCGAAAGTGTGCTGCGGCATCTCGTCGAAGCAGGCTATCGAAGTCCGCCAGCAGGTGCCGGATTGCAAAGTGTTCATCTTCTACATCGACATGCGCATGTACGGCTACTGGGAGAACGAAATCTACTGGCCGGCGCAGGAGAAGTACCACGTCCAGTACATCAAGGGGATCATCACCGAGATCATCCGTAAGGGCGATCGCCTGCTGGTGCGCGGCGAAGACACGACGATGGGCCGCCCGATGGAAGTGCCGATGGACGTGGTCGTGCTGGCGGTGGGGATGGAGCCGAGCCGTGGCACGAAGGATGTGGCTAAGATTCTGGGGCTCAAGCAGAACAAGTACAAGTTCATCGAGGTCCCGCACGATTCCCTGGACCCTACAGCAACTTCCGTGCCCGGCATCTTCGTCGCCGGGGCGGCCGCCGGGCCCAAAGACCTGGACGACACGATGGCGATGGCGGGGGCGGCTGCGGCCAAGGCGGTCGGGGTGGTGCGCAGGCTGGCGCGGGTGACAGCATAAACTATGCTCGAAGGGCAAGTCGTCGACACGGAAACCGCACAGGAGTTCATGGCCCAGGCCCTGGCCCAGGCGGCGCGGGCAGAGTTGGGCAACGTGGCGTCCGAGCTCGAACACAAGAGTGCGCGCTTTCGGGAATTGCTCGCGCCGGAGATGTTGGCCGCGCTCGAACGCCCGCAATTGCGCGCGATCCTGCGCTCCATCTTTGCCACGCGCCGCAAGGCGGATGCCGTCCTTGACGTGATGGGAGTAGACGGCTTGCGTGAATCCATCGCCGAGTTGCTTTACGGTCCGGCATCACTGCAAGAACGGTTCCAACTTTTCATCGACTCGCTCTCCGGCTACTGGGGCGACGTGCGCCTGGCGCGCAAGCCGCTCCCTGGCATGGATGGAGCCGATCTGCCCGAAAACATCCTGTGCGACCTGGCCTCGGAGCTATTGCACTTCACCAGCCCCGACGACCGCTGGCTGTGGACGCGCTGGATGTGGGATCCGCGCGTGGGCACGGGCGCACTGCCCCTCGTCGTCGAAGACAATTATGACTTGCACGGCCGGGATGCGGGCGAGACCTATATGAAAGTCGGCGTAGCCGTTGCGTTCGTGCGGGCGACAGGCGAGGCGGCCGGCTTTGCAAGATTCTTTGCAAGATTCAATGTAGGACCTTTTGGAATCGACGTTTTCCTTGCGTGCGTTTACGCAGTTTATATGTATACCACGCTCCGGCTGAGGATGACCCAGGAGTTCAATAAAGTTGTGCCCCGATTGCCGGAGCTGTCACGACGGTTGTTGGGTGTGTGGAAAATGGAGATTTGAGGCGGAGTGCAGGCTGATGATGGTTAAGAAATAGTGCCGTAACAAACGAACTCGATCTCTAATTGCAACACTATGGCCTCAAACGCCATAGCCTTCGGCCTTGAGGGCCTCAGCCCGAAGGCTTGAGACGGGATCGCGGTAAACCACAACCGGTCGTGGCAAGCTGCGGCGTTTCAGGCCGTAGTGCTACAATTCAAAGCCACCTGGTCTGTTACGGCATTTAATGCTTAACCTTCGTAAGCCTGTACTCCGGTGTGAGCGAGGCAAAATGGCGACCGGTCTAGACAAAGTTCGACCTCAAGACGTAAAGGAAGAGAAGCACCTCGTCGTTGCCGGCATGGACATCTCCGGCCATTGGAACCGGATGTTCGAGCAGCGGGTGATCTGGGATTACGACGTCGACCAGTTGGAAAGGGTTGCAGCATTGCCGGGCGGCGAATCGCTCGCCTGGTGCTATGGCTGTGCGAAGTGTACGGCTGTCTGCCCGGTGGACATTGTCGGCGATTACTCGCCACGCAAGATCCACCGCAAGACGCAGATGGGCATTGACCTATTCACCTCGCCTGACTTATGGTTGTGCACGACCTGCATGAATTGCCTGCGCGTCTGTCCTAAAGAAGTCAATATGATCCAGATTATGCCCGCGGTGCGGGAGCAGGCCGTGCTCGACGGCAACGTGCCGCCCGAGTTGCAGAAGGCGTTTGAGGACACGGCCCGGCACGGCAATCCTCTCGGCCAGCCGCAGCGCAAGCGCGCAGATTGGGCGAAGACGGCCGGTGTGCCCGTGCCGATCATGAAGGACATCAAACGCCCGGTGGACATCTTGTGGTACGTTGGCTCGTACCCGTCATATCACCCGCGTGGGATGGACGCGGCGCGGGCGGCAGCGCGCATCTTCAACGCCTTGGGTGTTGACTTCGGGATCCTCGGGGTGGAAGAAAAAGACGATGGCGACTCGCAGCGCCTGGCCGGCGAGAAGGGCCTGTTTGAAATGTTGGCCGAGGAGAACATTGCCACGTTCGGCAAGTACGAATTCAACCGGATCGTGGTGACCGGGCCGCACGAGTTCAACGCCTTCAAAAAGGAATATCCGAAATACGGTGGGGACTTCAGTGTCTCGCACTACACCCAGTTCCTGGTCGAGCACCTGGACCAGCTCAAGCCGATGTTGAAGAAGCCTATCCACAAGCGGGTGACGTTCCACGACCCGTGCTACCTGGGGCGCCACAACGGCGAGTACGATGCACCGCGCGAATTGCTCCGGGCGATCCCGGGTATCGAGCTGGTCGAGATGGGCCGCTGTCGCG
>JBBITV010000198.1:0-7116 GCA_037440585.1 Chloroflexota bacterium | reverse complement strand
TCATAGATATCAAGATGCCGCGGCTGGATGGTCTGCATTTGCTCCATGCGGTCCGTGAGCGGGCGCTCGACCTGCCCGTGATCATGATCACGGGACACGGCGATCTGGACACGGCGGTCGAGGCCTTGCGGGGTGGGGCTTATGACTTCATCACCAAGCCCTTTGAGTACGCGGTGGTGCTGGCCGCCGTGGGACGTGCGTTAGAAAAGATGCACTTGAAGCGGGAACTGGAGGCCGCCCACAAACTGGCCAGCCTGGGGACCCTGGCGGCCGGCGTCGCCCACGAGTTGAACACCCCGCTCAACGCCATCATCGGCGCCGCCGAGCGGCTGCTCAAGCGCCTGGATCCTAACCTGAGCCTGATAGGGCAGGATGTCTTCTTGCCCCACGAACCCGAGACCGCCTCTAAATACCTGGACATGATCGTCCGCAACGCCGTGCGCTGTGCCAAGATCGTACAGGCCCTGAAGACCTATGCCCGGGCGGAGCCGCTGGAACGGGTGGACTGTGATCTCAATGCCATTGTCCGGGACAGCCTGCTCCTGATCGAGCACACGCTCCAGATCGAGTCAAACGTAACGGTGAAAGTCGACCTGGACCCTGACCTGCCACGGCTGCGGTGCGACCCCAACAAACTGGCCCAGGTATTCATCAACCTGCTCGCCAACGCGCGCGATGCCATGCCGGATGGCGGCACCCTTACCATCACCACGCGACTAGGGGACGATGGGAGCAACATCGTAGCAACCGTGGCCGACACGGGTACCGGTATCCCACCGGAGGCGCTGCCGCGCATCTTCGACCCCTTCTTCACCACCAAGCCGGTCGGGGAGGGCACCGGCCTGGGGCTGTCCATCGTGGCCGGCATCGTGCGTGACCACCAGGGGACGCTACGAGCCGACAGCCAGCCGGGCCAGGGTACCATTTTTGTCATCACCTTGCCCGTGTGCCCGGACGAGGCAGCCCCGGTTCGCGCCCTGCCGCCGGCTGGTCGTTATGACAATTAACCGAAATTATTAGAAAGGAAACTTCCATGAAACGCATTCTTCTGGCTGACGATGACCCCGACCTGCGCTCACTCCTGACCGACGAACTGGCCGGTGCGGGCTTCGAGGTCTACCCTGTGACCGACGGCGTGGAGGCGGTGATTGCGGCCAGCGAGCGCCGCTTCGACCTGTTTCTGCTGGACATGCTCATGCCCCGCATGCACGGCCGGGCGACGATCAGGGTGCTGCGCAAAATCGCGCCCAGGACGCCCATCATCGCCATCACCGGCTATGTGGAACAGGGCTACATGAACGAGGCTGTCGCCGAGGGGGTGATGTGCCTGGCGAAGCCTATCAAGGTGGAAATGCTTCTGCAGGAGATTGCGAAGGCATTGGAGAAACAATGAGGTTTCTTAGAAAGTCCGTAGCACCTCTTCCAACCCATCCATTCCCCGTTCCACCAGCTCCCGCCGCGCCTGGTGTCCCATGTGGCCGATGCGGAAGACCTTGCCCGCCAGCTTCTCCCACGATCCGCCGACGACCATCCCACGCGCCCGCAACCGGCGGTCCAGCTCCGCCCAGCCAATATGCTCAGGCACCTTCACCGCCGTGACCGTCGGCGCAGAGAACGACGCCGACTTTGGGAACAATTCCAACCCCATCGCCCGGATGCGCTGCCGGCAGTAGTCGGCCACCTCCTGGTGGCGCCAGATGACCTTGAGCCGGCCCTCGGCCAGGATCAGCCGGCAGGCTGCGTTGAGCGCTGCCAGGCTGTGCCAGGACGGTGTATACGGAAAATAGCGGTCCTTCAGGGCTGTCCACCACGGCTTCAACGCATCGTACCCCTGGTAGTCGACCTCGTCGATGACTGCCCACGCCTTCTCGCTGACAGACACCATCGCCAGGTCCGGCGGCATCGACAACACCTTCTGTGAGCCGACCAGGCATAGATCGATACGCCAGCCGTTAACCTCCAGCATCGACCCGCCTGCGCTCGCCACGGCATCCACGTAATAGAGCGGCACCTCGTACTTTTTAACCAGGGCACTGATGGCACCCACCGGGTTCAACGTCCCGCACGGCGTCTCGCAGTGGACCGCCGTCACCATCTTCGGCCCGAATTCCACAATAGCCTTCTCTACGGTGACTGGATCCGCTACCTCGTCGTACTCGAACCCGACGGTCTGAACCTCTGCTCCGCACGACCGCGCCAGGGCGCCAATCCCAAACCCAAACGGCCCGGTGGCGACGGCCAGGACCTTATCCCCCGGCCGAAGGCAGCTCTTGAGGGCACCCCATAGCGCCAGCATCCCTTCGCCAGTCATGATGACGACCTGATTACGCGTCGCCAGGATCTGGCGCAGCTCAACCTCTGTCCGGGCATACAGGTCAAAAAACTCGTCCTCCAGGTCGCCCGACCCGTAGTTCACCTGGTACGCCTCCAGCACTTCCGGTGGACATACAGTCGGGCCGGGCACCAGCGGGATGTCGTAGGTTTTCATGGCAAGCAATCCTCCACCCGCGAAGTCTGCCTACGATTGTATCGATTTTTCGGCCCCTGTCAATATACGCTTTGTGCAGGGTCTATTTCAGGTTTCAGGCGAACCTCCGCCCCAAATTTCACCCAAGTTTCATGCTTCCCCCATCTCAGTCTCTCCACTGGCCACAAGCCGTGCCGAAGATCAAAACAGGTTTTTTGCGATCGCCTGCCGGTTGTCCCATCATTCCTGCTCCCAGGACCATTCGTCGAGAGGAGCTGCTGATGAGCTGCGCCACTCGGAAACACAGTCTATTCCTGTGGCCGGTATTCGCCATTGCCACGCTGATAGGTGGCGTGTGGATCGTTGGCGCCGGACCGGTTTACGATCCTACCACAGCCGACGTCACCGTCCGGGGCCAGAGCGCCGGGGATGCCGCTGGCTCGGCCCTGGCCGTCGGCGATATTAACGCCGACGCCCGGGCAGACCTGGTGATCGGCGCCCCCCAGGGTAGTCCCCAGGGACGGACTGGCGCCGGTATAGTATATATCATCTATAACAGCGCATCCCTCACCGGCACCCTCGAACTTGGCAGCGCGGCCAGTGTGACCATCACCGGCAGCCTCAACAACAGCGAGTTCGGCAACGCCCTGGCCGTCGGCAACGTCAACGGCGACCAGTACTCCGACCTTGTCGTCGGAGCCTTCCGCGCCCCGGATGGGCCCAAACAAGAGGCCGGCCGGGTGTATATCTTTTACGGCGGCCCGTCCCTCTCAGGCACCATCGACCTGGCGGCCACCTCACCCGACGTGCTCATCCGCGGCCACAATACCTACGACTGGTTTGGCCGCGCGGTGGCCGTAGGCGACGTTGACGGCGATGGGATTGGGGATGTACTCGTCGGCGCTCCTAACGCCAATGGCGATGGCACTGTCTATCTTTTCAAAGGCGGCACGTTGACCAGCGACATGGACGCCGTTGCAGACGCCGTCACGACTGTAAGAGGTAGCCCTGGCAGTGCCGGCGAAGCTGGGACCGCTGTCTCCGGCGCCGATGTAGACGGCGATAACTACGCCGACCTGGTCATCGGCGCCCCGAGCATGGACGGCGGCGCCGGTACTGTCTATGTGATCTATGGGAGCAATCCCCTACCCCCCACGGTCAATCTACCGCCCGGCGCGGCCGGCCTGACCGTGCACGGCAGAAACCCGGCCGATCACCTGGGCGCCTCCCTGGCCGTCGCAGACGTCCTCGGCGACGCCCGGCTCGATCTGGTCCTGGGCGCCTACTACGCGAGCAACAACCCGGATCTCCTTCAGCCTGGACAGGTATACGCCCTCTCAGGTGGGCGGCGCACGGGCGAGATTACAGTCGACCAGGTCGATCTGACCATCCAGGGCAAAGCTTCCGGAGACTGGTTGGGCACCAACGTTGCAGCCGTCGACGTGTTGACCCACGGCAAAGCCGACCTGATTCTGGGTGCTCCCGGTGCCAAGAACGAAACCCTGGCCACCGTGGGTGAGACTTACGTCATTGTCGGTAACGACTTCATGCCTTCGACTGTCAACCTGGCCGATGCCAACCTGACCTTCCGTGGCCTGAATACCGGCGATGAGGTTGGCAGCGCCCTTGCCGCCTCTGATCTGATCGCGAATCCCAAGGCCGACATCGCCGTCGGCGCCCGCTCCGCCGACCCGGCCGGCCGCTCAGGCGCTGGGGAAGTCTACCTGGTCCGTGGGTCCAGCGATGGTCCCACGCCCACCCCGGCCCTACCTACGACGCCAACCGTTACCAACACCCCCGGCCCTTCGCCCACGCCCACCAATTCGCCTACCGTCACCCGGACACCGACGCAAACGTTGATTCCCACGAGCACCGCCACCCCTAGCCGCACCCCGACCCAGACCGCCACGGCGACGCATACCAATACACCCACGCCGACGCCCAGCCCGACGGCGACGGCGTCGCCTACATCGACCGCCTCCCATACGCCGACAGCCACGGCGACGGTGACCGGTAGCGCAACCCCGCTGGCTACTGCGAGCCCGACGGTGACGGCCACCCAGACCAGCTCGCCCACCGCCACGGTGACAGCTACTCGGACCAGTTCACCCACTGCCACGGCGACGGCCTCGCCGAGTAGGACGCCGACGGCATCGGCATCGGCCACAGCCACCGCCACAGCCACGGCCAGCCCGACGCCCGGCAGCGGTTGCCCGCCACCAGCCACGCTGGAACCGCTTTGGGTTGATCCCGTCACATCACCGACGATGCTGCTCACCCAGACGCTTAGCATCTACCTGGGCCAGGGGCGCGCGATCACCGTTACCAGTGAGTCGGGCACAGTCGCCATCACCGGCACGTTTGAGGCTTCTACGCCAGCCTTCGTGACGATCCCGCTGCTGCCCGGAACGACACACCATCTCGTCGTCAAGGGCCGGGTCGAGCACGTGACCGGGTGCTTCTATACCATTGGCACCTTATATGACCGCAACGGCAGCCTGCTGACCATCGTCCAGCAGCCGCCCACGGCCACCCCCACCCACACGCCGACGGTGACGGCGACGCCTACCCATACGCCAACGCCAACCGCGACACTCACAGCCACGCCGACGACACCGCCGACATCGACCCTCACGCCGACCGCCACGCCGAGCCCGACGCCCGCGCCAGCTATCCTGGCTGGCCGTGTCACCCTCCAGGGACGGCCTGGTCCCAGTGGTCCTGAATGGGTTGTCCCGCTGCACGTTTGGCTCTCAGGCGGTTCGACGTACACCGTTACGACCGACCAGTCCGGTGCCTTCAATATCGGCGGAATCACGCCGGCCACCTACAATATCTGGGTTAAGAACGGGCATACCCTCACCCGCAAGACCCAGGGAGTAGTCCTTGGCTCCGGCACAAACCCGATTAACCTGGGCGAGCTCCTGGAAGGCGACGCCAGCAACGACGACTTCATCGACATCCTGGACTTTTCCATCCTGCGCTCCACCTTCTTGAAGTTCCCGGGTGATCAGGGCTACGACGACCGCGCTAACTTTAACGAGGATGTCATCGTGGACATCCTGGATTTCTCCCTGCTACGTGGCAATTTCCTGCTCTTCGGTGACTCGCCGGATGCTGTCAGCCATGCAGGTACAGCTCCGTCTGCAATGCGCACTTCGGTGCCCCGCACCCCTTCCGGCGCTAAAGCACCAGCTACGAACACCGGGCCAGAAGCAACGGGCGGCACAGTAACGCTCTCCGTCATCCCGGCCACAACGACCGTCCAACCCGGCCAGGTCTTCACCCTTGACCTGCGCATCGACGCCGGCACCCAGCCTGTGGACGGCGTGCAGGCCTTCGTCAATTTCGATCCGGCCCTGTTACAAATCGTCGACGCCGCTGACCAGCCCACCGATCGGGTTGTCGGCGGGACGGCACTGGATGCAGAACTGCGGAACCGCGCCGACAACGTCGCGGGCCAGATCGACTATGCCGCCGGCAAATTGACCGGCACACCACCCAGCGGCAGCTTCATCGTGGCGTCGCTCCGCTTCAAGGCCCTCGCGTTGACGCCGGGGACCTTACTGACTTTCGAGTTCAGCGGCTCTCGGCTGACGCGAGCTACCTACCAGAGTGCCCTGATCTTGGGCACAGCTAACGGCGGCACGGTGGTGATCGCTAACCCTACAGCGACACCCACGTTAACCCCGACTGCAACCGCTACTCTGTCGCCCTGCCAACGGGCAGACCTGGTCGCAGACAATCAGATTGACACCCTGGACATCCAGGCGTCCGCTGACCAGTGGCGCCGGCCTTACAACGTACGCTACGACTTCAACGACAATTCGCGCAACGACATCGGCGACATCCAGGCAGTCGCCATACATTGGGGTGAGACTTGTCAATAATAGGGAGTGTTTGACGTGAAACACAAGAGCCTGATCATCTTTGTCCTGATCGCCAGCCTGTTGCTGGCGTCATTACCCGTCGAAGCCGTCCAACGCTTCGCCGGCAACCTCGAACCCAACCCGATGCCGCCGCCAAAGCTGGCTTTCCAGGCGGGCACCGTTGCGGTGTCCATCGAGCCACCCACCAGGACGGTCAACACGGGCGACACCTTTACCGTCACCATCCAGATCGCTGCCGGCGCCCAACAGGTTGACGGCGCCCACGCGTCGATCTTCTTCAACCCCGGCTGGCTGCAAGTGGTCGATGCTTCCGGCGTTCCGACGACGACCATTATTCCCGGCACGACTCTCGACATGATGGCCAACCAGGCCAACAATACCACCGGCCGTATCGACTACAGCGGCTTCAAACTGCCGTGCCCCTGCCCCTCGGGCACCTTTGTCCTGGCGACCATCCGCTTTAAGGCACAGGTTGGCACGGGTCCCTCCGGCACGCCGGTGACGTTCAACCTGAGCCAGCCGCCCTGGACGCGCGTCACCTTTGGCGGGAACCTCCCGATCACGACTCAGGATGGCCTGGTCATTATTAACGGTCCGACTGCCACACCTACCTTCACCCAGACGCCAACGACCACACCTACGGCCACATTCACGCAGACACCGACAACCACGCCCACCCCCACGAAAACTCACACCCCTACCACCACCCACACGGCGACAGACACGCCCACCCACACGCCCACGCACACGCGCACTGAT
>JBBITV010000197.1:1015-7172 GCA_037440585.1 Chloroflexota bacterium | reverse complement strand
ATTCGCAGATACAACCGAGATGAGTACAGATAGCCGAGAATGCTTTGACCCCTTGTGAGGTGTTCACCACCATCACCGGTTTGTCATTCACCGGAAACACCTTGCCCTGGCCCGGGGGCAGATCCTTGGTGGTGCCGATCAAGACCCGGCTCTCGCCGGCTGCCCCGCTCCGTGCGGGCGGCCAGATATACCCGACAACGGGAATCACAATTCCCGCAGCCGTCGCCAGGAAGGAGAACCCGAGGGCATACTTCAAGAAGGTCCTCCGGCCAACGCCCTGAACTTCTTCGGCAATCGTTGGCCTGTGGCCTATGGACATATGGGTTACCTCCTCACAATGTCTCTGCCGTCCAGAATCTTTGACGCGGCGTCCATGCCAGATACCCCCACCATCGGGCGTTTAGCTTCCGAAGAATACCATAGCAAAGTCCAAGAGAGGTCTGAAATGTGTCCTTTTTTGGTCTAAAAAGTAGGACTCTCACCCACAAACCAAGGTCATAGGCTGGTCTAAAATCTGTTCTATTTTGGTCCAAATACGGACCTCTGTTTTGGGGCGCCTGACCAAATATGCACTGGATTTGGACCGGTATTTGACCTTACAATGGTATAATCTAACCGACTAACGGATACAGGAGAGCGGGTATGGCTTTAGGACCTGAAATTCAGCCCCTTAGCGTGTTGTGCACATCCGTCAGAAAGCTTTTTCCCCGCCTGCCCTGGCTGTGTTTATTCATGGCGCTGGTCCTTGGATTGCTTGTGGCGGAGCCAGGCGTAGCTGCCCCGCAAGAGCCAGCTCCCCTCCCTCAAGGCGGCGTCGAAAACGAGGTTTGTCTTCGCTGTCACACCAGCCCAGGGCTGACGGCAGAATTGCCTAGCGGCGAAGAGCTCATCCTCTATATCGATCCCAATACCTTCGACGAATCAGCGCATGGCCGCCAGGGCCAACGCTGTACAGCCTGCCACACGAACATCACCGGCTATCCACATCCGCCCCTGTTTGCTCGCGACCGCCGTGACTACAACCTGGGCATGTACCCACTGTGCCGCCAGTGTCATGGCGACAAGTACGCCCAAACCCTGGACAGCATGCACGCCAAAGCCCTGGCCGGTGGTGATAGAAGCGCTGCCATTTGCACCGATTGCCACGGCGCTCACGACGTATCGGACCCGGCTTTCCCGCGCGCCAAGATCTCGAACACCTGCGCCAAGTGCCACTCGGCGATTTTCAATGACTATAAAGAAAGCATCCACGGCGCGGCGCTCCTGGAAGAGAGCAATCCCGACGTTCCAACCTGTATCGACTGCCACGGCGTCCACCGGATGCAAGACCCGCGCGCGCCTGCCTTCCGCGCCCACTCGCCCGAGATGTGCGGCAATTGCCACGCCGACCGGGCGAGGATGGCACGCTATGGCATTTCAGTCGACGTCTTCACTACCTACGTCGCCGATTTCCACGGCACCACGGTGGAGCTGTTCGAGAAGCTGGAGCCCAATCAGCCCACCAACAAGGCGGTATGTTACGACTGCCACGGCATCCACAATATTAAGCAAGTGACCGACCGGGAAGCGACCGTGATCAAAGAGAACCTGTTGGCGACCTGTCGCAAATGCCACCCGGACGCAACGGCCAACTTCCCGGCTTCCTGGACCAGCCATTACCAGCCCAGCCCGGCGCACTATCCCGTTGTGTACTACGTCAACCTGTTTTATCAGCTCTTCATCCCAAGCGTGGTCGGCTTTTTTGTCAGCTTCATCATCGTGGATGCCGGGCGCCGGTTCGTAGATCGCCGCCGCAAATCAAAAGCACCCTGGGAGCACTAGCACGACATGATGGAAACACCCCGGAAGTATTTACGATTCTCCGCAGGCCAGCGGCTTGACCACTGGTTCATGATGCTGTCCTTCACTGTCCTGTCTCTCACCGGCGTCCCCCAAAAGTTCGCGGGTAGCGAATGGGCGGAGGCCGCCATCGCCCTTATGGGGGGCATCGAGGCGGTGCGTATCATTCACCGCGTGGCCGCCACCGTGATGATGATCGGAGCTGTCTTTCACATGGTCGGGGTGGCTTACCGGGTTCTGGTGCTCCGCCAGCGCCTGAGCATGCTCCCGGTGCCCAAAGACCTGATCGACATGATCGACGCCATTCGCTACAACCTGGGCCTGGCCGTCCGACGCCCGCTGTTGGACCGGTTCAGTTACGAAGAGAAACTGGAATACTGGGCGGTCATCTGGGGAACAGGGTTGATGATCCTGACCGGCTTTATGCTGTGGAACCCTATTGCCACTGCCCGCTTCGTGCCGGGCGAGTTCATCCCGGCGGCCAAGGCGGCCCACGGCGGCGAGGCGATCCTGGCGATCCTATCCATCTTGACCTGGCATGTTTACAATGTCCATATCAAGCATTTCAACCGCAGCATCTTCACCGGCTTTCTGACCCGCGCAGAGATGGAACACGAACATCCCCTTGAGCTGGCACGCATCGAGTCTGGGCGTGAAATCGTGGTTGATCGAGAGGTAAAGCGCCGCCGCGAGCGCGTCTTCGTGCCATTGGCGACTGTGTTTAGCCTGGTGCTCCTCGCGGGGATTTACTTCTTCATCACTTTTGAGGAGACAGCCATCGCCACGGTGCCAAAAGAGAAGATTGTCGTCTACGCGCCGCTCACGCCGACGCCTATGCGCATTGTCCGCCGCCCACTACCCACGACGCGGCCGGCCAGCGTGATGGGCACGCCCAGGCCCGGGACGACGCCGCCAGCAGCCGCTACGCCAACGCCCATTCCCAGCTTCAACGCAGCCATACTGCCTGTATTTGAAGCGAAGTGCACGGCCTGTCACAGCACTGGCCAGGACTTGATGCTGACCAACTATCAACGCACGATGCAGGGCGGGCCGTCCGGGCCAATTGTCGTCCCGGGCAAACCGTCGGACAGTTTGCTGGTTCAGAAGATGCAGGGGATACATCCTGTTAAAACCACTCCGCAGGAACTGGAACAGATTATCGCCTGGATTGCGGGTGGAGCGCCAAACAACTAAACGTTGAACGTTAAACGTTGAACGGTCAACGTTCAACGGAACGGTTGGGGGTAGTTTAATGAACAAGTTGACCCGACGTGAGTTCCTCATCGCCACCAGCGCGGCCGGCACCCTGGCTGCGGCCGGCTGCGAGCGGCACGATCCATCCAAGGCCGCGGTTGCCGCGCTGGCCTCCAAAAAAGAACGAGAAATCGCCAAATTGATCCCGACCGTCTGTGAGATGTGTGAGGCTCGCTGTGGTCTTCTGGCCTACATTGAGGGTGGGCAGTTGTTCAAGGTCGAGGGCAATTATAACCACTCCCACAGCCTGGGTCGCATCTGCGCCCGGGGCAGCGCCTCCATCAAGTTACTGTACGACCCGAATCGCCTCCAGTTCCCCCAAAAGCGCACCGCCGAGGGCAAATTCGAGCGGATCTCCTGGGAGCAGGCCTTCTACGAGATCTCGCAAAAACTGGCTACGCTCCGCGCCCGTTTCGGGCCGCAGGCGTTGGCCTGGGTGCGCAAGCCCGGCCTGGCCGACGACTGGGATCGCCAGTTCATGCGCGCCTTTGGCTCACCCAACCTTTTCTCAACTACTTCGTTGGGTCGTGCCTCGCGCGATACCGCCTGCCGTTATACCCTTGGCTGGGTGCCGATCTTCGACTATGCCAATAGTCGCTTTATCCTGGTGTTTGGACGGAATATCGCTGAGGGCATGGTGCCGGGCGACGCCGGGGCGCTGATGGAGGCCAAGGAGCACGGTGCCCACATTGTCGTGATCGATCCCCGGCTAACCAATACCGCCGCCCAGGCCCACGACTGGATCCCCATCAAGCCCGGCACTGACGGCGCGCTGCTGTTGGCGATGATGCATGTCATGGTCAACGAGAATCTTTACGACACCGAGTTTGTGAACAACCACACCCTGGGCTTCGACCGGTTCAAGTCAGCCCTGCAGGATTACACTCCCTGGTGGGCAGCCAGCGTCACCGACGTGCCCGCCGAGACGATTATGCGTCTGGCCCGGCAATTCGCCGCCGCCAGGCCGGCCTGCGGTGTGGATGTTGGCTGGCACGGCGCCTGGGGTGGGATGTACGGCAATAGCGTTCAGACCGCCCGCGCCGCGCTGGCCTTGAACGCCCTGGCCGGCAATTATGGCGTAAAGGGCGGGTTGGTCATGCCGATCTATCCCAAGCTGGGTGATTTTCGCATGCCGCCCGCCTCCTTCATAGTCACCAGCCGTGCCGACGGCGCTGGCGGCCCCGCTTATCCACTCGTCAGCCCGGTCGACGGCATGGTCCAGGTGCTCCCGCAGCTCATCCTGAGCGGCAAGCCCTATCCCATTAAAGCCATGATCGTCAATCACGCCAATCCAGCCATGTCCCTGCCGAATACGGCGCAGACCCTGGAGGCACTCAAGAAGCTGGATCTGCTAGTGGTTATCGACGTACAGCCGTCGGAGACGACGGAACTGGCGCATTACGTCCTGCCTGAGTCGACCTTCCTGGAACGCTATGACCCAATTGCCGTGTCCAACCGGCTCGTCCCCGAGATCGCCCTGCGTCAGCCTGTTGTTGATCCACTGCACGACACGCGCCCATCCCACGAAATTATTGGCGATTTAGGGCGAGCGATGGGTCTGGGCAAATCGTTCGTGATTACTGTCGACCAGATGATCCAGGCCCATCTCCGTCCCTCGGGCATGACCCTGGATGAAATGAAGCGGGTTGGCGTGTGGCAGGGGAGCACTGAGAACATCTATGGCCGGCGCGAGTTCCGGACGCCCAGCGGCAAGATCGAGCTCTATTGCGAGGCTTTCAAGGCCGCCGGCTTCGACCCGCTGCCGACCTACGACCCGCCGATGGTCAGCCCGGACACACATTCCTTCCGGTTGCTCTCCGGCAAAGATCCGCTGCACACGGGTACATCTACCCAGGACAACGCCCTGCTCCATAGTCTGGCGGAAGAGAACGTCCTGTGGCTTAATCCTGACCGTGCTTACCGCCTGGGCATCCGCGAGGACGAGTGGGTGTGGGTCAAGTCCGACACTGGCGAAGTGCGGGTCAAGGTTAAGTTGACCGAGAGTATTCACCCCGAGGCCGTCTTCCTGGCGCATGGCTTTGGCCATACGACCCATAAGCAGCCATTGGCCTATGACAAAGGCGCTGCCGACGGTCTCCTGGTCACCGATCGTGTGGAGCCCATCGGTGGCGGTGCTGCCTTGGCGGAGAATATTGTGACTATTAGAAGGGCACTATGAGGGGGTAAGGGAGGCGTACAAGGATGCCCAAATACGGGATGTTTATCGACTTAACGAAGTGTCTTGGTTGCAATGCCTGTACCGTGGCCTGCCAGGCGCAGAACCGGCTGCCGGCGGAGGAACACTGGATTCGCGTCCAGACGTTCGAGTCCGGCAAGTACCCCACCGTCACCAAGAGCTTTCTGACCGTGCAGTGCATGCACTGTGACAAGCCGGTCTGTGTCAGTGTGTGCCCGACGAAGGCATCCTACAAGCGGCGCGATGGCATCGTCATGGTGGACGAGAACCGATGTATCGGCTGCAAGTACTGTGTGGTGGCCTGTCCCTACCAGGCGCGGGTATTCAGAGAAGAAGAGGGGTTGCCGGAAAAATGTATCTTCTGCCTGCCGCGTGTCCAGCGGGGGGTGGCACCTGCCTGTGTCGTCGCCTGCCCGGCTGGCGCCCGCCGCTTCGGCGATCTAAATGACCCGGAGAGCGAGGTCTCGCGGCTCATCGCCACCAGGAAGGCCGCCCAGCTCCGGCCCGACCTGGGGACCATCCCGTACATTTACTTTGTGTGGTGAGGGCCATGCAAGAAGCCTGGGGTATTTTGATTGCAGGATATCTGTTCCTGGCCGGTATGGGTGCTGGCGCCTACCTCAGCGCTGTGGTGGCCGAGGCGTTTGCCCGGCGCGGGTTCCAGCCGCTGGCCCGTGGCGGCTACCTCGTCAGCGGGCCACTGGTCGCCCTTGGGCTGCCGCTGCTTCTCCTGGACCTGGGCGCGGGCAAGACCCACCCGTGGCGGCTCATCTGGCTTTACCTGGGTAACTTTGGCTCACCCATGGTGTGGGGCACCTGGATTCTGACCCTGTTCATCCCGTTCGCTTTGATCTACGCCTCGCTGGA
>JBBITV010000197.1:0-1002 GCA_037440585.1 Chloroflexota bacterium | reverse complement strand
CCAAATGGTGTCGCCCATTGTTGGGCCTCTATCTCAACCTGCTCAGCTTGGCGGGCGCGATCCTGGCGCTGGCCACTTCGGTCTATACCGGCCTGCTACTGGGCGTCGTCCACGGCGTACCCCTCTGGAACACCTCCATCTTGCCGATGCTGTTCTTCGTCTCGGCGCTTTCTACGGGGTTGGCAGCCGCCGTGATCACCTCCGAGTTGTTCGCCATTGGCCGCGAGAAAGATGGCGTTGTGCTGGCCCGGCGCTACTTCTACGTGAACCAGGTCCACTCGCTGTTGATCATCATCGAGACCATTTTTATCTTCTGCTGGCTGTTCATTGTTGCGAACGGGTCGGTGACCGCCACGGTATCGGTCCAGGAGCTATTGAGTGGCCGCTTCAGCCTGCTGTTCTGGATTGGTATCGTCTTCTTCGGCATCGTCGACCCGATGCTGATTTATATCTACGAGGTCGTCCTGGGCCGGCCGCTGATGCCGGGGGCGATGCTCGTCAGCGACGGCAGCGTGGTTCTGGGCGGGTTCGTGCTGCGTTATCTGGTGATAGCGGCCGCTGTGCCGGTCATTCTGATATAAGGGGGCGGACATGGACGACTTCGAACGCAGTTTCGCCGAACGGCCTCCTGGCCTGATCCGGCGCCTGGTCGATTGGCTGATCAGGTGGCGCCGGCGGCTGGCGATAGCCGCGAGTCTGACCGTTATCCTGTTGGCCATTGCCAGTGGAGGTGTAGCCCTCTCGACACAGCCCGGCTTCTGTCTGAACTGCCACGAGATCGAGGCGGCCTACGATCAGTGGCGCACATCGACCCACTATGGCATCGGCTGCATCGACTGCCATATCCAGCCAGGCCCCCTTGGCCTGGCCCAGATTGTCTGGAATGGGTTCAGCCACAGCGTCCGGCACGCAACCAACGGTTTTGAGTATCCTATTGCCCACGCGGCCATCGCGGACGATAGTTGCCTGCGCTGTCACATCAAGGCGGAGCGGCCTGAGTCG
>JBBITV010000196.1:0-7172 GCA_037440585.1 Chloroflexota bacterium | reverse complement strand
CAGGATGGCTTGCTGGAAGACACGATCAGCCCGGACTTTCTGGTCCGGAACTGGCCGGCGGCACCCACGGAGTGGAGCACGAAGGCGATGCGCGATACCTTCTTCGCCTCCCCCACCTTCCCCCGGCTCCTCAATCCGGATGTGTTGCGTACCACAGTGGCGGAGGGTGTGCGAGGTGGCAAGTTCGGCTACGTGGGCAAGACGTACATCGGCGAATACCAGGGCACACCCCTCATCGAGGACAAGAGCTTTGGAGTAGCGAACGTAGAGATTTCAGAGCAAGTGGTCCTCTTGCCGCGAGCGAGGGCTCTGGAACTGAAAAAAGAACCTCCGATCAGCGCCGAGGAAGAAAAAGAAGCACCGGAGAAGGTCGTTGAGAGACCGGAGGAGGGTTACACAACCGAGGTCAGAGTCAGGCCGGAGCTGCCTGCGGGCGCACCCAAAGTGCCGCGCTTGCGGTGGGCGGGTGAGCTTCCCCCACAGAAGTGGACCAACTTCTACATGAAGGTGCTCACGCGCTTTGCGACGGATCCCAGCCTTTGCATTCGTCTCGAATTCGAGGTGGCGCCAGGGGAGGGAATTACCCAGCAACGGGTGGAAGAGACCAGGATGGCATTGCGAGAGCTGGGCCTCAACGATGCGATCAAATCTTGAACATTGCTACGTGGAGTATGCACGAAGGTATCGAGAACAACGATGAACCGAGTTGACCTGTTCGTTCACCATGCGGCTCAACTGGTCACAGTGGCTTCTCCCGGCCAGCCAAAGCGCGGACCCGCCATGCGCGACCTCGGCCTGGTTGAGGACGGCGCCATTGCCGTGAAGGATGGGCGAATCATCCTGGTGGGCCAGACTGCCGAGCTTCGGAGCCAGGTTACTGCGGATGTCGAACTGGACGCCAGCGGCAAAGTTATCCTGCCGGGCTTCGTGGACGCGCACACCCACGTCGTCTTCGCCGGCGACCGGGCCGGGGAATTCGAGCAGCGCATCGCCGGGGCAACGTACCTGGAGATCATGGCGGCCGGTGGTGGGATCATGTCCACGGTGCGAGCCACCCGCGCAGCGACCCTGGAGCAACTCGTGGCCGAGAGCCGGGCACGTCTCGACCGCATGCTGGCCCACGGCACCACGACCGCTGAAGCCAAAACCGGCTACGGCCTGACCGTCCAGGACGAGCTGAAGCTGCTGGCCGCCATCTCAGAGCTGGACCGCACCCACCCCATCGACCTGGTCCCAACCTTCCTTGGCGCCCACGCCATCCCGACAGAGTACGCCGATCGGCCGGATGCGTACGTGGATCTGGTCATCGAGGACATGCTACCGGCGATCAAATCCCAAATCCCAAATCCCAAATCCCAAATGTTCGTTGATGTGTTCTGCGACCAGGGGGCTTTTACGCTGGAGCAATCGCGCCGTATCCTGATGCGCGCCCACGAGCTTGGCTTCGGCCTCAAAATCCACGCCGACGAGTTCGCCCACCTGGGCGGGACGGCCCTGGCGGTCGAACTAGGCGCCACCTCGGCCGATCACCTCGCCGCGACGCCGGAGGAGGATATGGCCCGGCTGGCGGAGTCGAATACGATCCCGGTGCTCCTGCCGGGCACGACCTTTGGCCTGGGGTCGTCACACTATGCCAACGCACGCCAGATGATCGACCGCTTCAACCTGCCACTCGCCCTGGCGACCGATCTGAACCCCGGGACGTGCTGGTGTGAGTCGATGCTGTTCATCCTGGCGCTGGCATGTCGCCATCTGAGGCTGACGCCGGCCGAAGCCATCGTCGCCGCCACGCTCAATGCAGCCTACGCCGTCGGGCGAGGGGAGCAAGCGGGCAGCCTGGAGGCTGGCAAGCAAGCAGATTTCATCGTGTGTGACGTGCCGGATTACCGGCACCTGGCGTACCGGTTTGGAGGGAATCCGGTGCAAACAGCCGTCAAGAACGGGCAGATCGTATCGTAAACCAATACATCGAGCGCCGGAACACTGGCATCTTGGAGAAGAGACTGCGGAACGCGAGCAGGTCTGGATAGCTTGCCACAATGAATGTAGGAAACATGTTACAATTTCCCGAGATAGTCTATCGCGGGCAGTTAACGTAGTTTGAACCAACTAAAGGGGATGCGACGATGGCCCAAGTTGCCTCACGCAAGACGACAACGCGAATGCACCGGACAGTGGAAGAACTGGCCGCGGAGATCCGTGTGCTATCTCCCGATGAACTCCGTCGCCTTGTTACTCTGTCGCCTTCACTCCAAAAGATTCTGCCCCCACCACCTGATCCCGATGTCGCAGTTCAGGCTGACCATCCACCAGGAGCGGGCGCAGGTTCACCCGGTTGGCGAAGGTCTTCCGTTCCTCGGGTTCATGGTCTACCCTGATCGGCGCAGACTCAAGCGGCGCAAAGGGGTGGCCTACGCACGGCGACTGCGCCAGATGGCCCGCCAATACGCCGATGGTGAAATCAGCCTGGACCAGGTCTCCGCGTCGGTGCAGGGCTGGATCAATCACGTCCGCTACAGGAACACTATTGGTCTACGCAAGGCCCTGTTGGGGGCCGTATCGTTCACTGCGACAAGGGAGTGAAACGGCGAAACTTGCCCCTGGAGCGGGCCTGCAACCAGCACGACACGGATTCCAACACGGATACACGGAGGGGCGCACACCAGGTTCCGTGCAATCCGTGGCAATCCGTGTCGTGCTGCCCCAATTGACAGACCATGTCGCCTATTATACAATTCAATGTGTATCCGTTCAATTCGTTCCTGAAATCCGTTGACAGTGTCTCTCTTCAATCCATCTACCCCAGAAGATTTAATTTGTCGGTCAACCAGGGGCTGTAGATCTGGTGTGTAGCCCAAGATGTACTGAGGGCTGATGGCTGACGGCTTTGCAGGGGGAATTACCGTGCGCGATCTCGCTCAGCGGGCGCTGGATCTGGCCCAGACCCAGGGCGTCACCTACGCTGACATTCGCATCGTCGACCAACAGAACCAGAGTATCGCCGTCAAGAACGGCGTGGTCGAGCGCCTGGCGCAGAATAGCAGCCGGGGGTTTGGGGTGCGGGTGGTGGTGGATGGGGCGTGGGGCTTCGCCGCCAGCGCGGAACTGGCACCCAGGGAAGTCGACCGGGTGACGGCGGAAGCGGTGCGCATCGCCCGTGCCAGCGCACGGGTCAAGCTCGCCGACATCGACCTGGGGCCGCCGGAGGTGCACCAGGCCACTTATCGGACGCCGGTCCGGGTGGACCCATTCGCGGTTTCTCTAGAGGACAAAATCGGCCTGTTGCTGGCGGCGGATGCAGCAATGCGCAAGGTGGCCGGCCTGACCGTCGCGCGCGGCGACCTGGAGTTCCTGCGCGAACGGAAAGTGTTCGCCAGTACCGAAGGCAGCTTTATTGAGCAGGAGATCGTCGAGAGCGGAGGCGGCCTGGAGGCCACGGCGACGGCGGGTGCCGAGGTGCAGAGGCGATCCTATCCCAACTCGTTTGGGCGCCATCAGGGTACGGCGGGTTGGGAGCTCATCGAGGCCATGGCCCTGGTCGAAAACGCGCCGCGCATCGCTGAGGAGGCCGTCGCACTCCTGACGGCCAGGCCGTGCCCTTCGGGCGTCACCACCATCATCCTGGACGGCACCCAGGCCGCGCTCCAGGTTCACGAGTCCTGCGGCCATCCCATCGAGCTGGATCGTGTCCTCGGCTACGAGGCCAGCTACGCCGGCACCTCCTTCTTGACCCTCGATAAGCTGGGCCACTTCCGCTATGGCTCGGAGCATGTCAACATCACCGCCGACGCGACGACGCCCGGCGCCCTGGGCACCTTCGGCTTCGACGACGAGGGCGTCCCGGCCCAGCGCGTCCCCATCGTCCGCAACGGCATCTTCGTCGGCTACCTGACTTCGCGGGAGACGGCGCGGGCCATCGGCCAGGCGCGCTCCAACGGCACAATGCGCGCGTCAAGCTGGAACCGGATCCCGTTGATCCGGATGACGAACATTAACCTGGAACCCGGCACCTGGAAGCTAGACGACCTCATCGCCGATACCGACGAGGGGATTTTCATGGCGGTCAACCGCTCGTGGAGCATCGACGACCGCCGGCTGAACTTCCAGTTCGGCACGGAGATCGCCTGGGAGATCAAAGATGGCAAGCTGGGCCAGATGCTGAAGAATGCAACTTATACCGGGATCACGCCCCAGTTCTGGGCCAGTTGTGATGCCGTGTGCGGACGAGGGAACTGGGTGGTCTGGGGCACACCGAATTGTGGCAAGGGCCAGCCGAGCCAGATGGCGCACGTGGGGCACGGAGCGGCACCAGCACGCTTCAGGAATGTGCAGGTAGGCATCTTGAAGTAACCTATGACGTTCCCGCCCCGTAGGGGCGAGCGGCTGCCCCCCTACGATGGGAAATTGTGGAGAATAGTCATTGAATGTTGTTGACCTCATCATCCTGTTCATTATCGGACTCTATATGCTTCGTGGCTGGTCGCGCGGGTTCCTGGAAGTCTTTATCGACCTGGCCGGATTAGTGATCTCGTTCCTGGCGGCGTTGCGCTGGTATCCCGAGGCCAGCCGGCTGATCGAAGCGCAGACCGCGATGCCCCCCAGCCTGGCACGGGCGGTGGGTTTTCTGTTCGTCGCCCTGGCCGTGGGAATCGTCTACGCGGCCATCGCCGGGGCCCTGTACCGCCTCATCCCGCCATCCATCCGCCACTCATGCCTCAATCGCATACTTGGACTGTTCCCGGCGGCGCTCAACGGTCTGCTGGTGAGCGCTTTTCTTCTGACCATCGTCGTCGCCTTCCCCATTGCGACGCCCCTGACGAAGCAAGTCAGCCAATCAGTTCTAGGCGAGCCGCTGGTCGACATGGCAATGGCTGTGGAAGCGCGGCTGCGGCCCGTTTTCGGGGAGGCCATCGCCGATACGCTGAATTTCCTGACCGTCCACCCGGAATCGGACAGGCGGATTGACCTGCCATACAAGGTAGCCAACCCGCAACCCGACCCGGCGGACGAAGAGGCGATGCTACAGTTGGTCAACCAGGCACGGCGTGAGCGCGGCCTGCCGCCGTTGCAGATGGACGAAAAACTGCGCCAGGTTGCGCGCGCGCACTCGCGCGACATGTTCCAGCGCGGCTACTTCGCCCACAATACCGCCGAAGGCCTCACCCCCTTCGACCGGATGCAGCGGGCTGGCGGCAGTTACTAGGTTGCCGGTGAGAACCTGGCCCTGGCGCGCACTGTTCCGGTGGCACATGCCGGCCTGATGAATAGCCCCGGCCACCGCGCCAATATCCTCAATGGTTCCTTTCGCCAGGTAGGGATCGGGGTGATGGATGGCGGAGTGTATGGGTTGATGATCAGTCAGGAGTTTACGAATTGACGTGATGCGTGATGTGTGAGCGTTTCTTCACGCATCACGTATCAGCCTATCGGAGTTTTCAACGATGCTTGGCGAAAAGGCTATGCGCGGGCTCGCGGACATGGTGCTGGCCGCATCGACAGCGCCTGAGACAGAAGTATTGATTAGCCACGTCGATAGCGCACTGACCCGCTTCGCAAACTCCACGATTCACCAGAACGTGGCTGAAACAAACACTCTGGTGCGGGTGCGTGTCGCGGTGGAGCAACGTGTCGGCACGGCGTCAACGAATGATCTGCGGCCGGAGGCGTTGCGCGCTCTGGCTGGCGAGGCTCTTTCCACGGCCCGGTTCGCGCCAGTCAACCCCGATTGGCCCGGCCTGCCAGCACCCCAGTCTATCGCACCCGTCGACGCCTGGGTCGAGGCGACGGCCCAGTACGGACCAGACGAGCGAGCCGCGCAGGTCGCCGTGATCTGCCACCAGGCGCGCGCAGCGGGCGCGCAAGCTTTCGGGGCGTTTACCATCGAGCGCAGTGAGCTCGCCGTTGCCAACTCGCACGGGGTATGGGCGTATCAGCCCGGCACCCGTGCCGACCTGAACACAGTCATTATGGCTGGCGATGGTTCCGGTTACGGCAGTTTTGCCTCGCGTGACGTCAGCGGGTTGGACGTCGCGGCAGTCGCCGCGCGGGCCGTGGAAAAAGCCTTACGTAGCCGCAATCCACGGACCATTGCACCGGGCGAGTATGCAGTCATCCTGGAACCCAAGGCGGTGGCAGATATGCTGCAAACCTTCGCCGCCCACAGCTTCAATGCGGAGGTAGTCCAGGAGGGCCGCAGCTTCATGGGGCTGCGTGCCGGCCAGCCGGTGATGGACCCGCGCATTTTCCTCTGGGACGACGGCCACGACCCATCTGGGCTGCCCCTGGCTTTTGACCACGAAGGTGTGCCGCGCCGCCGCGTGGACTTCGTCGTGGGCGGGGTGGCACAGGACGTGGTATACAATTCGCTGACGGCCAGCAAGGACGGCAAGACGTCCACCGGGCATGCCGTGGCGGGTTCGTCGGCACCCTTGCCGCTCCACTGGTTCATGGCCCCAGGCGATGCTACTGTGGAGGACATGGTTGCCACCACAGAGCGGGGCGTCTACGTGACCCGCTTCTGGTACACCCGGGTCGTCCACCCGATGGAAGTCGTCGTCACCGGCATGACCCGCGACGGCACTTTCTGGATCGAAAAGGGCGAGATAGCCTATCCCATACGCAATCTGCGTTTCACCCAGAGCTATCTCCAGGCCCTCAATGCCGTCGATTGCATTGGCCGGGCGACCAGTCTGGAAGCCGGTTCTTTCTTCGGTCACGGTCGCGTCCCGGCGCTCAAGCTACACAGCTTTAGCTTTACTGGAAGCACATCAGAGTAACAGTGTTTCGGGTTTCGAGTTTCGGGTTTCGGGTTAGCGCGCAACTCGGAACCCGAAACCCGAAGGAGGAGAATCCATGGTTCGCTGGGAACAAATCAAAGGCTTGCCCGTCGTCAGCCTGGTAGAGGGCAAGGAAGTGGGCAAGGTCGACAGTCTGGTGGTGGACCCGGATGCCAAATCGGTGATGTGGGTTCGGATACACGCGGGTGGGCTGCTGGGTGAGCGGCGGCTGGTGCCGGTGAGCCAGATCCACGCCATCGGCGAACACGCGGTCACTATCGAGCGGGAGAGCGACGCCCAGCTTCAAACCGAGGTGCCGGGCGCTGAGGAGCTTGCCAAGGCTAAGCGTCCGGTGCTGGGCAACAAGGTGTTAACCGAAACCGGCCAGCACCTGGG
>JBBITV010000195.1:2452-7181 GCA_037440585.1 Chloroflexota bacterium | reverse complement strand
CCCTGATCCGGTTCTATACCCTTCACGTCATCGTCATCCCGTTGGTCCTGATCGGCCTTATTTCAGTGCACATCTGGCGCGTGCGCAAAGATGGTGGCCTGGCCGGGCAGGGGCCTCAGGAGACCCCTATCGATTTCAGCCCTGGAGCGGAGGGAAACGGATGGTAGACAAGCAGCAGACCGAGGTCATTTTCCCACGCGACGCCCGCAAGACCTATGGCTTGATGGAACTGGTGCGCGGCACGTCGCCGATGGTATCGAAGGGGCCGGATGATACCGTATTCGCATTCCCGGTGGTGGCCCTGCTGGAGTTGCTCTTGCTCCTGGGGACGACGTTCGTGGTCTTTTTCTTGTCACTCGTGCGTAACGCGCCCCTCGAGGAGATCGCCAACCCCAACGTCACGACCAACCCGGCCAAAGCACCGTGGTACTTTATAGGGCTGCAAGAGTTGCTAGAGCACATGCACCCGACATTGGCCGGGGTCATCATCCCGGGGGTGCTGGTTCTCTTCCTCCTGGCGTTGCCCTACCTGGACACCGGTCCGGTGGCGCCTGGCTGGTTCTCAGGGCCGCGCGGGCGGCGGATCACCTTGTTCTCCGGCCTCTACGCGCTGATCGCCATGCCGTCGTTGATCCTCCTGGACACGATCATCAACCCACACGAAACCCTGCGCACGGTCGTTCCACCCCTGCTGACCCAGTATATTATTCCAACACTGGTGCTGGCCGTCGTCGTGATTGTGCCCTGGCTGGTGCTCCGCCGCCTGCGTACGACGCCACGCGAGGTATTGATCGGCCTGTTCACCATTATGCTTGTCGCGGCGTTCGTATTCACCGTGAGCGGATTCTTCTTCCGCGGCCCCGGCTTCCGCCTGTACTGGCCATGGGCGATGCCCAACGGGTATAATCCTTTGGATACCTTGTAGAGCATGACATTCACCCAGGAGAGTACGCATGAACCATACACGCGCGTTGAATCCCCGTGCATCTCGTCGCCAGATCCTGGGCTGGGCCTGGGCCGCCGGGCTGCTCGCACTGGCCGGCCAGGCTGGCCTGGCGCTGGTCCACTTCTTGCAGCCGGTCATGCGGGAGGGCTCGTTTGGCAGTAAGATAAAGTCGGGCCGCGTCAGCGAGTTCCCGGTCGGCTCGATCAGCCACGTGCAATCTGGACGCTTCTACCTGTCACGCCTGGATTCGGGCTTCCTGGCGCTGTATCAGAAGTGTACCCACCTGGGTTGTACTGTTCCCTGGCGAGAAGACGAGGACCGGTTCCATTGTCCATGTCACGGTGGGGTTTACGACAAGAAGGGCGAAGTCCTGGCCGGTCCTCCGCCCCGCCCGATGGACCTGTTTCCAGTCGAGATCGGCGGAGGGGAAGTCGTCGTGGATACCAGCCGGATCATTGAGCGCACGCGCTTCGAAGAATCCCAGGTCACACGAGTCTGAGGCGGGTGGAACATGAAACGCGAAGATTACTCGTCCCTTATCCTGATAGGGATCGCCTTAACGGTAGCAATCCTGGTGGTATTCCAGCTCTATATCCTGCGTGAGCCGGAACGCATCCAGGCCGTGCTGGCGGCAGACCAGGCGCGAGCGGTCGCCGAGGGCCGGCATCTGTACGCGGAGAATTGTGCTGCCTGTCATGGCAAGACCGGCCAGGGGGTGCCAGACATCGGCCCGGCGCTCAACACCAGGGAATTTCTGAGCGCCGCCAACAACGAATCCATTTTCAGCACGATCCGCGACGGCCGGCCCAACACGGCCATGCCGGCCTGGGGCCAGGCCAACGGTGGCCCGCTAACCAGCGAGCACATCCGTGAGCTGACCGTCTTCATCCGCAACTGGCAGAGCACCGCTCCCGCCGCCTCGTCCGGCCCGGCGCAAGGGAATCCGGCCAAAGGTGCGGTTCTGTACTCCAGCACCTGCTTTGCCTGCCACGGTGTAGACGGCCAGGGTACCAACATCGCCCCGGCCTTGAACTCCAAAGACCGGCTGGCCAAGTTCGACGATGAATGGTTCCGCAAGACCATCGCCGATGGCCGGCCCAGCCGCGGGATGCCAACCTGGGGCACAGTGCTCTCGCCAGGCCAGATCAACGACCTGGTCGCCTATATCCGGAGCTGGGCCACCGGCGCTCCGGCGGCCAAAGCACCCCAACTCGGCGGGGACCCGGTCAAGGGAGCAGCCGTCTTCGCCGCTACCTGCGTCACCTGCCACGGTGAAAACGGTAAAGGCGTTGGCAACGTCCCCCCGATTAACCGCTCCGACTTCCTGTCCGCCACCGACGACGCGACGATGTACGACATCATCAGCCAGGGGCGGCTGGCGAAAGGGATGCCCCAATGGGGCCAGGTTTTACCCGGCGCCGAGATCGGCGACCTGGTCGCTTACATGCGAAGCTGGCAGAAGGCTGCCGCCGGCGCGGCCGCCAGCACACAAGGACCGACGCCCACGCCAGCGCCGGTCAAGGGCAACGTGGAGCGCGGCGTAACCGTCTATGCCGCCCACTGCGCCTCCTGCCACGGTTTCCAGGGTGAGGGCGTCGCCGGTCCAGACTTACGCGGCTCGGTCTTCATCCGGTCCCAGGATGACACCGTGCTCCACGAGTGGATTGTCACCGGCAACCCGGCCAAGGGCATGCCTGGCTTTGCCCGCCGCCTCAGCACCGGCGATATCCTTGACCTCATTGCCCTGTTGCGGAGCTGGCAAAAGTAGCTGTTCCCAGCCTTTCCCAGCCTTGCGAAGGTTAGGAAACCTTCGCAAGGCTGGGTGCTGGAAAGCCTGGGCGCTACATTTTATTGATACAACTAAGACATTCCGGCGACACAGTTGGACCTGGGTATGATACACTGATTGTGCCACGCAACAAATACCTCAATCTCTTGACCAATCCTGACGTGCAGGTCACCGGCAACGTCCTGCGCTACACACTCCGGCCCATCACAAGCGAAGAGCCGGGCACTTACACGGCTAGCGTCTGGGCAGTGCTCAAAGCCTCGGGTCTGGTGCAGACGATGGCGTTCGCCGATCTGCAGCTTCGAACCACCACTGCCGAGACCCAGATCGTGGAGAAAAGCCGCTGTGCGGCCTGCCACGAGGGAACGGCCAACGGCAAGCTATACCTGCATCACATCGATCCGTCCAGCCGCTCCCCTACCGGCAACTGGGCATTAGATTACGTTCCAGTCCGCAGTTGCAAGAGCTGCCACAATCAGGATGGCTACGCTGCCTACCCCGACCCTGCCGCACCGGGCGGGCGCACACCGGACCCGATTGTGCGGCGCGTGCACGGCGTGCACATAGGTGAGGACCTTAAAGCCCCCTTCAACACCGATCCGATCACCGGCAGCTTCAGAAACTATCTGGGTGTGGTGTTCCCCGCAGGCATCAAGAACTGCACGGTCTGCCACGTGGACGATCGCTGGAAGACCCAACCTTCGCGCGGTGCGTGCGGCGCTTGCCACGATAACACCTGGTTTGGCGACTCGAGCGCGACGCCGGCCGGTTGGGAAAACCATCCTATCCCGAGAATGACTTCCGCGTCCGGACGGATCCCGCCACGGAGGACCCGAAGGTCAAGCGCACGGCCACGAGCATCCGCTATGAGCTCGACGACGTCGCCAGCCTCACCCCTGGCACGTATACGCTGTTTGTCGAAGTCAAGGTCGAGATGTGCCGAAACTGCCACGGCCCCGACCGCCTCGCGTCGGTTGCGACGGCTCACAACATCTCGGATCCGTACCGGCCGCCGTACATACGTGAACCCGCGGCGACCCCAGTCCCACCCACCCCCACAGCCACCCCGGTCCCACCGACGCCGACGCCCACGCCGGCACCGATCACGGTCCAGGTCCTGGCGGAGCACCGCAACACGGGCTACGTCGATAGTCGCGAGCCAGTTAACGGCTTCTTCGGGAGCGCGGTGCATGGAACTTGAAGCTCCTGGACTCCAGCGTCGATGCAAGTTGGGCGAGGCGCGGGTTCGGGTACTGGCACGTGGCCAATGCCAGTGTCGCCGCATCCATCTCGCCCGTGCTGGGCAGCGCCGACCTGGGGGCCGGGAGGGTGAACCTCTTCCGCTTCAGCGAAGCGCAACTCACCATTGCGCAGCAGCGCCTGGCCACGACCGGTAAGCTGTCTTTCCGGTTGGACGGGACGACGACGGCCGCGTACGCGCGGCAAATCTTCGGCTGGAGTGCCTGGGCGCCGCCGATCCTACGCATCGTCTACGTCCAGGATTAACTGCACACTCGCCTTGCAGCGATTAACTAAGGAGGGGGAGCATGGGTGCTCCCCCTCTTTGCTTTACCGACACTCTGCCAGCGTCCCATTTACAGGTGAGCCAGTTTATTTCTGTTGCCTGAACGCCGGCATGTGGGTTAGGCATGGCGATATCGACTTTTGATGTGAACGTTTAGACTCTCTTTGTCAAGATTGACAACCGGCCGAAAGCGATATATAATAATTTAGAAGGAACCGGGTGGCCAGTTCGCTCCTATCCATCACTGGACGGATGCCTGGCTGGCAGCAAGGCCCAACGTAGTTGGAAAGGGCTTCCCCGGCTCTTTTTATTTCAACCGTAGGAGTTCCTCAAAATCCTCCAACCGCAAAACTTGGTTAACGATCATCCGGCCCTGTTGCGCGCGCAAAGCCAATGCATGCGCCCGTGATTTCTTGCCGATGCCTCTGAAAGCAATGCTGCTGGCCGGGAAGTCAGAGCACTGACGGCG
>JBBITV010000195.1:0-2437 GCA_037440585.1 Chloroflexota bacterium | reverse complement strand
ATTAGTCGCACATCGTCATCATGGCCCTGATATTCGATGTCAATCACGACACGGGTGATGCGCCCCAAGTGATCGCGGATAAGGAAAAAGACTGCCGCAGCAAACAACCAAAGCGTGGCGCGCGAGCCGGTCAAATTCGCCTGGCGCAGCCTGCGGATGGCAGTCTGCTTGACTCGCGCCGGGATGAGTATGACACGGTTTTCACCGTCCGAGAAGGCGAGGGCCGTAGCTCGATGGCTCTGCTCGATCTTGATGCTCTGATCAATCTCTATCTCCACTCCGTGATGTCCCGGCCAGAATATTTGCGGATTTCTCTGTGTAGATTTGATGCGTGCTGAGTGATGAGTCGATCAATATTGGCCATGTTCACCTCGGCTTGCCTGCCTGTAGTAAAGGGGCAAGATACTGAGGGCATTGCGTTGAATCAGCGGTTTCTACAGAGTCAATTGATGGCTCAGGAACCCGAAGTATCGCGCGGGCAGGGGGCAGTTGGAGGTTATCATACCACGAGGCAAAGATTCTGTCAAGGACTGTCACCGAACCGGCAGGGCCCTGTCAAAGTCAGTGCAAATGTCATTGCGAGTATACAAGCGAGCGGTGTATAATTTCCCGGTTAGACAACACAACGGATTAGCCGAAGTCACTTGGTGTTCATCATGGCTCAGCTAAACATCAAAACTATCCATCAGCTTTTCCCAGCTAGCGGCCCCCGCGATCCGGCCCACGATTGGAGCCATGTCCTGCGGGTGTACGGGCTGGCCCGGGCAATTGCGCAAGCAGAACAGGACCACGCCGAAATCGACCTGGCTGTCGGTCGAGGCCGCCGCCCTGCTCCACGACATGGCTGACGACAAAGCATACTCTGCCACTGAGTTGACCAGCCCTGAGAAATTGACTCCCATTTTGACGCCGATGGGCTTCACTCCGCAGCAGATCGAGCGCGTGGTAGATGCCATCAACACCCACAGCTACAGCCGTGGCCTCAAGGCGACCACCCACGAAGCCCAGATCCTCCAGGACGCCTCTGCAGCAATATTTTCTGCGGGGGATTTTGGCGGGGTCGGTCAAGGCATGACGTGAGAGGAGGACTTCGTGTCCCGGATCGACGCTGTCATCGTCTCACATACCCACTGGGACCGTGAGTGGTACCGCCCGTTTCAAGAGTTTCGCTATCGCCTGGTCGCCCTGGTCGACCAGGTTCTCGACATCCTGGCCGCCGATTCCGATTTCGCCCACTTCACCCTCGACGGCCAGACTATCATCCTCGAGGACTACCTGGCCCTGCGCCCGCGGCGCGAAGCCCAGCTTCGAGAGCACGTGCAGTCCGGCCGGCTCCTCATCGGACCCTGGCACGTGTTGCCCGACGAGTTTCTGGTGAGTGGAGAGTCGCTGGTACGCAATCTGATGCTTGGCCGGAAGATTTGCCAGCGCTTTGGTGCGTGCCTGGCTGTCGGCTACGTGCCTGATTCGTTTGGCCACATCAGCCAGCTTCCCCAGATTTTAGCCCTGTGTGACATTGACTCGGCCGTCCTCCAGCGCGGCCTATCTGACGAGCCGACCGAGTTGTGGTGGGAGGCGCCGGACGGCACGCGGCTGTTGACGATTTACTTCCGGGACGGCTACGGTAACGCTGCCTGGCTACCCGGCGATGTGCCCGGCTTTGTAAGTGCCATTCGTCGCCAGATCGCCAGTATCGCCCCTTACGGCGCAACTCGCCACGTCCTGCTCATGAACGGCACCGACCATATGCTGCCTCGGCCGGACCTGCCTGGCCTCATCCGCGCGGCCAGTGAGCAGTTGGAAGATATCCAACTCCGCCACGGCACTTTGCCACAGTTCATCGCCGCCGTCCGCACGGATGACAAGGTGACAGTCGAAGATCCGGTCACCTTGTCATCTCTCTCGGTCGTCCGCGGCGAGCTGCGCTCGTCCAAACGCCACCACTTGCTATCCGGCGTCCTATCCACACGAATGTGGATCAAGCAGCAAAACGACGCCTGCGAGATCGCGTTAACGCGCTACGCCGAGCCACTCGCGGCAATCAACCGGCTGGTGGGTGGACCAGACCTGCACGAGGAACTCTGGCAGGCCTGGCGCTACCTGATCGAGAACCATCCCCACGACTCGATCTGCGGCTGCTCCATCGACCAGGTCCATGAAGAGATGAAAACCCGCTTTGCCTGGTCGGCGCAGATCGCTGAGGCGGTGGCTACCAAGGGACTGGAGGCTCTGGCGCGACGCGTGGCGGGTCCAGAGTCCAAGACCTGTCAGGTTTCTGAAAACCTGACAGATCTAAGATTGAGCCTGTTCCCGGGCCAGCCCTCACTGGTTGTGACCGTCTTCAATCCAACCGGCGGCCCGCGCACCGACCGGGTGGAGTTCCAGGGCCCCCAGTTACCTCCCGGCCAGACCTACCGCCTGGTGGACAGCGATGGTC
>JBBITV010000194.1:2299-7183 GCA_037440585.1 Chloroflexota bacterium | reverse complement strand
TGGCAACTTTGCCACCGGCACGCCGGAGCTGGATGCGCGCTGGCAGAAGTTCTTCCCTGCGCTGCGCGAGGCTAAGAAGGCGGGCGGATTCCTGGGTCTCCACGAGTACTCGGCGCCCTTCATGCGGTGGATGACCGGGCGCAACCAGATGAATCCCCAAGAGGACCAGGGCGACGAGGGCTGGACGACGTTGCGCTATCGCAAACTCTACCGCCATATCCTGCCGCCGGAGCTGCGGCTCCCACTGATCATCACCGAAGCGGGCATTGACGGCGGGGTAAATCCCCGGCCCGGGCCACAAGGCGGCGGCTGGCGCGACTTTGAGGAGTGGAATAAAGCCAACGGCCACGGCGACTACCTGTCCCAGCTCCAGTGGTTCGACAATGAGCTGGGCAAAGACGACTACGTCATCGGCGCCACCATTTACTGCTACGGTACCAGGGATCCGACCTGGCAGTCGTTCGACATCCAGGGGCCAATGGCAGACCGGCTGGCGGACTACCTGATCGCTAACCCGCCGTTGCCCTGGCACCGGCCAGCCCCGACCTATGACGATAAGACACTGCTGCAGGCGCTGGCCACCGAGTTTGGCGACCTGTTTGACGACATCCGGACCCAATTGCCAGCCTCGGGCGTGTTCGCGAGCCGCGCGGCTGAGCAGGTGCGCTACGTGGGCATCCACCACACCGGCACTGGCACCGGCCCGCGCACTCTCAGCGCGACCATCGCCAGGGCGCACCAGGCGAAGGGCTGGCCAGGCATTGCCTTCCACTTCCTGGTCTACCCGTACAAGGTGCGTTACTGCGGCGACCTGGCGACGATCCGCGCCGACTTGCCAGGCCACGACGCCGATGCCGTCGGCGTCGCCCTGGTGGGCGATTTCAGTGAGCAGCTTCCCGATCCCAGAGCGCTGGACCTGACCCGCCGCTTGCTCGACACCCTGGACCGGTTCCTGGGCCGTGAACTGATCCGCCGCGGGCACCGCGATCTGGTCCCGGGTGGCGCGCCGGATGACTGTCCGGGTGCCACGGCCTTCGGCGACCAGGGCTGGCTCGCACAGCTCAATGCCTTGCCGGGGCCCAAACCCGGTCCGCAACCTGGAACCGAATCCGGCGACGACACGGCAGCGCTGCGCAGGCAGATCGCCGAATTGACGAAGCAGGTGGCGAGCCTGAACCAGGAGGTTACTCAACTGAAGCAGCAGGTTGCCAGCCAGAATCAGGAGATTGCTACGCTCGACACCAGGCTGCAGACGCGAGACGCCGCTTTACGCCAGATTGTCCAGGCGGCACAGGCGGCATTACAGTAATGACCAAAACCCAATGACCAAATCCCAATAAACCGTTGATGATTGGGATTTGGGATTTGGTCATTGGTCATTGTTATCAGGAGATTCCTTTGCCCACGCTGCTCGTGCGCCACGCTGCTCTGCTCGTCACGCTGGACGAGGCGCGTCGCCGCATTCCCGATGCTGGGCTGTTTGTGCGCGACCAGGCCATCGAGGCCGTCGGGCCAACCGCTACCCTCCCGGCCACAGCCGACCGGGTGATTGACTTGAGCGGCCACGTGGTCCTGCCCGGGCTGGTAAACACCCACCACCACCTGTACCAGACCCTCACACGCGCCCTTCCGGCGGCGCAAAATGCCAACCTCTTCGACTGGCTCAAAACCTTGTACCCGATCTGGGCCGAACTGACGCCCGCAGCAGCTTACACGAGCGCGCTGGTAGGACTGGCGGAACTGCTCCTTTCGGGATGCACAACCGCTGCCGACCACCTTTATTGCTTTCCCAATGCAACCCGCCTCGACGACACCATCCACGCCGCACGCGAGATCGGCATCCGGTTTCACCCGACACGCGGGAGTATGTCATTAGGGGAATCGCAAGGCGGTCTGCCGCCTGACCGGGTGGTCGAAGATGAGGCCGCGATCCTGGCTGATACACGGCGCGTCATTGAGACCTATCACGACCCGGCGCCGTTTTCGATGTGCCGGATCGGGGTGGCGCCCTGTTCGCCGTTCTCGGTGACGCCTGACCTGATGCGCGAGGCGGCGGACCTGGCGCGGGCGTATGGCGTGCGGTTACACACCCACCTGGCGGAGACGGCGGACGAGGAAGCGTTTTGCCAGGCCCGATTTGGCCGCCGGCCCGTGGCCTACGCGAACGACCTGGGCTGGGCCGGCGCCGACGTCTGGTATGCCCACGGCGTGCACGTTAACCAGGCCGAAATCGACCTCCTGGCGCGAACGGGAACCGGTGTGGCCCATTGCCCCACGTCCAACATGCGCCTGGCGTCGGGTATTGCGCCAATTGGCGCGTACCGGAAAGCGGGGGTGCCGGTTGGCCTGGGAGTGGATGGCAGTGCGAGCAACGACTCATCGCACATGCTGGCAGAAGCCCGCCAGGCCATGTTGCTGCAACGTGTCCTGGGCGGCCCGGCGGCACTGACGGCTGAAGACGCCCTGGAACTGGCCACCCTGGGCGGCGCCCGCGTCCTTGGCCGCGACGATATTGGAGCCCTCCTTCCAGGCAAAGCCGCCGACTTTATCGCGATTAACCTGGATCGTCCTGCCTATGCGGGCGCCCTGCACGACCCGCTGGCGGCCGTCGTGTTTTGCGCGCCGCAGAACGTCGACCTGGCGGTCGTCAACGGGCGGGTGGTCGTGGAGGATGGACAATTGCTGACGGTTGACCTGGGACCGGTCGTGGAAAGACACAACCGGCTCAGCCGGGAGATGATTGAACGGGGAAGGAGGTGAAAGCCTGGAATGACCAATGACCAATGACCAATGACCAACGGCCAACCGCGTTCGTCTTTGGTCGTTCGTCTGGCAGTTAGCTGAATCGAATTCACGGAGGAGAAAAATGACGCGCAAAACCTGGATCGTTCTGATGGTGGTGGCCGTCGTCGCCGCGCTGATCGCGGCGTGCGGTACCCCAACCCCGACCGCCGCTCCCAAAGCGGCTGAACCGACCAAGCCACCCGCCGCCCCGACCAAGGCACCCGAGCCGACCAAGCCACCTGCGCCCACTACAGCGCCCACTACAGCGCCCACGCCGGCGCCCAGGACCTATCTTTTTCCCGAGGTGGAGAAGGGCAAGTTCAACGTCGGCTTTGTCTTCATCGGCGTTACGAAGGACGGCGGCTGGACCCAGGCCCATGACCAGGGCCGTCTCTACCTGGAACAGAATGTTCCCAACGTTAAGACCGCCTACGTCGAACTGGTTCAAGAAGGCGCGGACTCCGAGCTAGTCATGCGGAGCCTGGCCCGCAAAGGCTTCGACGTGATTATTGCCACGTCTTTCGGGTACCAGTTCCCCATGCAAACCATCGCCAGTGAATTCCCCAACATCAAGTTCATCCACGTTTCAGGTTTCCTTAAGAACTCGACGAACTACGGTAACATGTTCGGCGCGATGGAAGACATGAAGTACCTGGCGGGCATGATCGCCGGAGCGCGGGCCAAAGCCGATGGCCGGCCCAAGATCGGTTACATCGCCCCCTGGCCCATCCCGGAGGTCATCCGCCTGGGCAATGCGATCATGCTCGGCGCCAAGCAGACCTGCCCCGAGTGCACGATGGAAGTGCGCTGGATCTTCACCTGGTTTGACCCGGACAAGGAGCGCGACGCGGCCAAGTCGCTGCTGGATGCCGGCGTGGACGTCGTCATCACCGGCGCGGACACGCCTGGGCCTCTCGTCGCCGCCGGTCAGGCTAACCGTTGGGGCATCACCTATGATTTCGATGGCTCGTGCCAGCCGGACCTGGCCCATTGTCTGACTGCTCCGTACTGGAAGTGGGGCGTGATCTACGCCAAGTTCATCAAGGAGATCCAGGCCGGCACCTGGAAGCCCTCCGACTTCTACGGCGACGCCGACACGGGCATGGTTGGCATCCTCGGCTTTGACGAGGGTCAAACGCCCGCGGCGGGCGTGCCCAAAGACGTGATCGACAAGGTCAAGGCCAAGTACGCCGAGATGAAAGCCGGCAAGTTCACCCGCTTCGACATCTTCAAGGGTCCCCTCAAGGACAACAAGGGCAATACCGTCGTGCCCGCGGGTCAGACCATGACGCAAGAGGACCTCGAGGGCCTCGACGAGAAGACGATCAAGGATAACAAGCTCACCGGCCGCACCCCGTGCAAGATTTGCATGAACTGGCTGGCCGAGGGCATTGTAGGCACGATCCCGCCGATGCCGTCGCAGTAAGCGCAGGGGAGCAGAGGTGCAAGGGAGCCAGGGAGCTGGGGAGCCGGGGAGCAGTGAGGTATTGAGGTGAACAGAATTCAGATGCACCCCTCCACCCCTACACCCGTGCACCCTGCCTCCCCTGTACCCCTGCATCCTGGCTCCCCCGCCGTCGAAATGTGCGGCATCGTGAAACGCTTCCCCGGTGTACTGGCGAACGATCACATTGACTTCGTGGTGGAGGCTGGGGAAATCCATGCACTGCTGGGTGAGAACGGCGCGGGCAAGAGCACCCTCATGAACGTCCTTTCCGGGCTTTATCGCCCGGACGAGGGGCAGATTCTCGTACATGGCAAACCGGTTGCCTTTAGATCGCCACGCGATGCCATCGCGCGGGGCATCGGGATGGTCCACCAACATTTCATGCTGGTGCCATCTCAGACAGTGGTAGAGAACATCCTCCTGGGACTGAGCCGGCCTCGCTTCGTTCTGAATTTGCCACGAATCGAACAAGAGATCGTCGACTTGAGCGCACGCTACGGCCTTAAAGTCGATCCGCGGGCGAAGATCTGGCAACTCTCGGTGGGCGAGCAACAGCGGGTCGAAATCCTGAAGATGCTGTACCGGGGCGCCGATATCCTGATCATGGATGAGCCGACGGCGGTGCTGACGCCCCAGGAGGTGGAAGAACTTTT
>JBBITV010000194.1:0-2285 GCA_037440585.1 Chloroflexota bacterium | reverse complement strand
GCCTCAGCGGTGGCAGTCGATCGTGGTTTACCGCCACAAACTGGACGAGGTGCTGGCCATCGCCGACCGGGTGACGGTGCTGCGACGTGGCCGGGTGACAGCCAGCGGGATGGACGCGCGGATAGCCACACGTCCGGAACTGGCCCGGCTAATGGTCGGGCGGGAGGTGCTCTTCCACCTGGAGAAAGCGCCAGCGCGACCGGGCGAGGTGATCCTGGCTACAGAAAATCTGTGCGCCGAAAGCGACCGCGGGTTGCCGGCGTTGCGTAACGTGTCCATTTCGGTGCGAGCCGGTGAGATCCTGGGGATCGCCGGTGTCGCGGGCAACGGCCAGCGTGAACTGGCCCAGGTGATCACCGGCTTGCGGCCAGCCACCACCGGCCGCCTGTTGATTCACGGTGCTGACATGATCAACCGGTCCGCGAGGGAGGTGATTTCTCAGGGAACGGCCCACATCCCGGAAGATCGGGGCGGGATGGGCACAGTGCCCAATCTGAGCGTTGCGGAGAACCTGATTCTGAAGAGCTATCGCGAGGCGCCGATAGCCACAGGGTGGTTTATTAATACCCTTGAGGTACATCGCCAGGCCAGGGAACTCGTCGACGCCTTCCATATCGTGACCCCCAGTGTCCAGGCGCCGGTGCGGCTGCTATCCGGCGGCAATCTGCAGCGTGTGATCCTGGCCCGGGAGATCACGTCACGACCGCAACTCATGGTGGCGGTCCATCCTACGCGCGGCCTTGATGTCGGCGCGACGGAAGGGATCCATCGTCTGCTACTGGAACAGCGCGATGCAGGTGCGGCCATCTTGCTCATTTCTGAGGACCTGGATGAACTCCTATCGCTTTCGGATCGCATTGCGGTGATCTTTGAGGGCCAGATCGTCGGCGAAGTGGCCACGGCGGCGGCGGATGTGAACGAATTGGGACTTATGATGGCTGGGACTGCGCGCCAACAATGACCGCTTCTATAGTCCGACTGCGTTTTGAACCCCGTCTGGAGATGTCGCGTTGGTTGAATGTGGCGACACCACTTATCGGCGTGGTGTTAGCGCTGGTGGTGGGTGGGGTAGTCTTGCGCTTCGCCGGGGCGCCTGACCCGCTAGAGACCTACGCGGCTGTGTTCGAGCAGGCCTTCGGCACCCCGGTCGATTGGGTGGCCGGAGGGCGGGCGCTGCTCACAGGGACGCCGTGCGAGAAGGGACTATTATGTTTTGCCCAGTTCTCAGACACGTTGGTCAAAGCCACACCGATCCTCCTGGCCGGCCTGGGCGTGGCGCTGGCATTCCGCATGAGATTGTGGAACATTGGCGCAGAGGGCCAACTGTTCATGGGCGCGTGGATGGCAACCGGCGTCGCCCTGTTCTGGCTGCCCCGCGACACGCCGCAGCCGGTCATGTTACTGGCGATGGCTGTGGCGGGGATGGTCGGCGGGGCGTTGTGGGGAGCGATCCCGGGCCTGCTACGAGCGGTTATGAACGTGAACGAAATTATCACCACCCTGATGCTGAACTATATTGCCTTTCAGTGGCTCACCTTTTGGGTGGTCGCGGGGCCGTGGAGCCAGGGCGGCTTCCAGATTACGCCGCCGTTTCCGCGGTCGGCGTGGCTCCCGCGTTTGACCGATTATGCCAAGGAGGTGCCCAGCTTCGCCGGCCTGACGGCCCACCTGGGTATCGTGTTGGGATTGATTGCGGCCATCATCTTGTGGATTGTACTCAGTCGTAGCCGGTGGGGTTACGAGATACGTGTCATCGGTGATAATCCGAATGCGGCACGCTACGCTGGAATGAGTCTGGTCCGCAACATTGTCATTGTCATGATGCTCAGCGGTGCGCTGGCCGGCCTGGCCGGAATGGCCGAGGTGGCCGGAGTCGTGCATGCCTTGCAGGACCGTTTTTCGCCGGGCTATGGCTTCACCGCGATCATCGTCGCCTGGCTGGCGAAGCTGCATCCCCTGGCGGTGATCCCGGTTTCGATTTTGTTCGGCGGGTTGCTGGTGGGGACAAAGCAGATTCAACCGGCGGGCATCGCCTCCATGCTCCAGGGCGTGATTTTGTTCACGATCATTGGCACAGACATGCTCGCGCGGTACCGGCTCCGCATCGAACGCGCCAGCCAGCGGGAGGCCTGAGGCCATGTCGCCGGCCGAGTTCGCACAGTTTTTGATCAATATCCTGGCGGCTGGCGTCGCCACCGGCACACCGATCCTGTTCGCCACGTTGGGAGAGATTATTTGCGAGCGGGCGGGGGTGCTCAACCTGGGCGTTGAAGGAATGATGTTGT
>JBBITV010000193.1:0-7184 GCA_037440585.1 Chloroflexota bacterium | reverse complement strand
AACTCCTTATATATGTTTATATCTTTTTTTTATTAATTTTTTTAACTTTAGGCACTTTAGGCACTTTAGGCACTTTAGGCACTTTAGGCACTTCAGGAGGGGTATATGCGCAACATTCTGGTAGAAAGCTTGAACAAGGCGCCGGTTGAGGCACAGGGTGTTGAGCTGGTGGAGCGCAAGGGCGTTGGCCACCCGGACTCCATTTGCGATGCCATCATGGACGCGATCTCGGTCGCGCTATCCGAGGCCTATCTCGATATCTTCGGCCGCGTCCAGCACCACAATATTGATAAGAGCCTCCTGGTTGCCGGGCGGACGACGCCCCGCCTGGGAGGCGGGACCGTCGAGGAGCCGATGCGACTGATCTTCGGCGACCGGGCGGTCTACGAGGTCGAGGGCCGGCGTGTGCCGGTGGGCGAGATCGCCGAGGTGACGGCACGAAACTGGCTGCGCCGGAATCTGCGCTTCGTCGATCCCCAAAAGGACATTGTCTTCGACAACCAGATCAAGCCTGGCTCACCCGAGCTAACCGACATTTTCCAACGCCAGGTGATCGGCGCCAACGACACGTCGGCGGCCGTGGGATACGCGCCGCTGACGGAGACCGAGCGCATCGTCCTGGCGACAGAACGCCATCTGAACTCGCCGGAGTTCAAGCGGCAGTTCCCCGAATCGGGCGAAGACATCAAAGTGATGGCCTATCGCCGGAACCGGGAGTTGATCCTGACCGTGGCGATGGCGTTTGTCGACCGTTTCGTGTCGAGCGAGGTGGCCTATTTCGCCCTCAAAGCTGAGATCCACTAGGCCATCGTCGACTTCGTGAACGGGGCGAAGCTCAACTTCGACTCGGCGGTCGTCGCCCTCAACACGCTGGACGAGCCAGGTCGGGGCGAGGGCGGGATGTACCTGACCGTGCTGGGCACGTCGGCCGAGAGCGGCGACAGCGGCCAGGTAGGCCGGGGCAACAAGGTCAACGGCGTCATCGCTCTGAATCGTCCGATGAGCACGGAAGCCGCCGCCGGGAAGAACGCCATCAGCCATGTCGGCAAGATCTACAACCTGCTGAGCCACCGCATCGCCCAGGAGGTGTATACCGGCGTGCCGGGGCTTCAAGAAGTCTACATCTGGCTGTGCAGCCAGATCGGCCAGCCGATTGACCAGCCGCTCATCGCCTCGGCCCAGTTGGTGCTGGCACCAGGCACGGACCTGGACAGCATCCGCCGACCGGTGGAGGACGTAATCGAGCGCGAGCTGGCGGACATTTACCAGTTCACGGCGAGGCTGGCGCGGGGAGAATTAACAGTCTGGTAAACAGGAACTCAGAGGAACTCGGGGGAACTCTGGGGAGCTTGACAGGGAGGTGGACAGTGATGGCTGATGCAAGTGGGTGGTCAAAAAAGTATTTACCCGATTATCCTGAGGGGAGATAGTATGTCTGCAACAAGAGATTTCGACGTCCGCGATTTGTCTATGGCGGACAAGGGCCGCAGCCGCATCGACTGGGCGGCGCAGGAGATGCCTGTCCTGAGGCTCATCCGGGAGCGTTTTGCCAACGAGCGGCCGCTGGCCGGAGTGCGGCTCGCGGGCTGCTTGCACATCACCACTGAGACCGCCAACCTGGCGATCACGCTCCAGGCCGGCGGCGCCGACGTCGTGCTGTGCGCATCCAACCCGTTGTCCACCCAGGACGACGTGGCGGCTTCCCTGGTCGCCAACTACGAGATCCCGACGTTTGCGATCAAGGGCGAGGATGCGAAGACCTACTACAGCCACATCCACGCCGCCCTGGACCACCGGCCCAACCTGACCATGGACGACGGCGCCGACCTGGTCTCGACGCTCCACAAGGAGCGCACCGACCTGCTGAGTGACGTCATCGGTGGGACGGAGGAGACGACGACGGGCGTCATCCGCCTCCGGGCGATGGCGGCCGAGGGTGTGCTGCGCTATCCCATCGTCGCCGTCAACGAGGCGCTGACCAAGCACCTGTTCGACAACCGCTATGGCACCGGCCAATCGACCATTGACGGCATCATGCGGGCGACGAATATCCTGCTGGCCGGGAAAACAGTGGTTGTGTCGGGGTATGGTTGGTGCGGGCGAGGAGTAGCGAACCGGGCCAGGGGCATGGGCGCCCACGTTGTTGTCACCGAGGTTGACCCGCTCAAGGCTCTGGAGGCGGTGATGGATGGCTTCCAGGTCATGCCGATTGCCGATGCCGCCCGTGTCGGCGACCTCTTTGTCACCCTGACCGGTGACATTCACATCCTCGACGCGCCACACTTCGAGGTGATGAAAGACGGCGCTATCCTGGCTAATTCGGGCCATTTTAACGTCGAGATCAACATCCCGGCCCTGGAGAAGATGGCTGTCGAGAAACGGCGGCCGCGTGAGTTTGTAGACCAATACTGGCTGGCCGACGGCCGCCGTATCAACCTGTTGGGCGATGGCCGGCTGATCAACCTGGCCGCGGCGGAAGGGCACCCTAGCAGTGTGATGGACCTCTCCTTCGCTAACCAGGCGCTGGCTTCAGAGTGGATGATTCGCCAGGGCAAAGCGTTGTCACCGGCTGTTTATTCCGTGCCGAAGGCAATCGATCAACAGATTGCCCGGCTGAAGTTGGAGGCAATGGGGATCAAGATTGACAGACTGACGCCGGAGCAAGAGAACTACCTGGCTTCCTGGCAAGAAGGAACATAACCGATTTTAGATTTTGGATTTTGGATTAGGCAGCACGTGCAGGTTGGAATGCAGATTGCTCGGAGAATCCAATCCAAAATCGCAAATCCAAAATCCAAAATCGAGAGGGGAAGAATTATGAGCACAACCTTCATGTCATCGCCCAAGCTTCTGTTCAGCTCCGAATCGGTCACCGAGGGCCACCCGGACAAGCTGTGTGACCAGATCTCCGATGGCGTGCTGGACGCGATCTACAGCCAGGACCCTTACGGCCGCGTCGCGTGCGAAGCGGCGGCGACGACCGGCCTGATCACCGTCATCGGTGAGATTACCACGACTGCTCGCTTTGACGCCCAGACGATTGCCCGCGACGTGCTACGTAAAGCAGGCTACACCGACTCGCGCTATTGCCTGGACTACAGGACCGTCGGCGTCGTAGTCTCGCTCAAAGAGCAGTCGCCGGACATCGCCCAAGGGGTGAACGAGGCGCTGGAAGCGCGTGAGGGTGAGATGGATCCCATCGAGGCTATCGGCGCTGGCGACCAGGGGATGATGATCGGGTTCGCCTGCAACGAGACGCCAGAACTCATGCCGTTGCCGATCATGCTGGCCCACCGGCTCACGAAGCGCCTGGCGCAGGTACGCAAAGAAGGGCTGCTCCCCTATCTCGGCCCGGATGGCAAATCCCAAGTGACCATCGAGTACCGTTATGGCCGGCCGCACCGCGTGGACACCGTCGTGCTGGCGGCACAGCACCTGGACTCGGTTAGCCAGACCCAGATCCAGGGTGACCTGTTGGAGCTCGTTGTCAAGCCGATCATTTCACCTGAGTTGCTGGACGGGCGACCGCGTTACCTGGTCAATCCAACGGGCCGCTTCGTAGTCGGTGGGCCGATGGGCGATGCGGGATTGACCGGGCGCAAGATCATTGTGGACACCTATGGGGGGATGGCACGCCACGGCGGCGGCGCTTTCTCCGGCAAGGACCCGACCAAAGTCGATCGCTCCGGTGCCTACGCCGCGCGCTACGTCGCCAAGAACGTCGTCGCCGCCGGCCTGGCCGACCGGTTCGAACTGCAAATCGCCTATGCCATCGGCGTCGCCCGGCCGGTTTCCCTCATGAACGAGACCTTCGGCACCGCCAGGGTTCCCGAAGCGACCATTGAGGAACTGATCCGCGCGCACTTCGACCTGCGCCCGGCGGCCATTATTCGTGACCTGGACCTGCGCCGGCCGATCTACCAGCCCACCGCCGCCTACGGCCACTTCGGCCGCAATGACATTGATGCCCCCTGGGAGCGAACGGACAAGGCAGACCTGCTAAGGGCTGAGGCGGGACTCCCAAAAGAAGAGAGAATGACGGCATACCGAGGAACTAAGGGAACTGACGTCCCTCAGTTCCCTTAGTTCCCTTCTTACGAATTACGACCGCCGATAAGATTCCTCGATCATCGCGGTCAGGTAGTCACGCCGGCCTACCAACTCCTTGCGCCGAAGTTGCCATAGCTCGGTTAACTGGCGATCCAGGTCGAGCAAACGCTGGAGCTCGTCATCCTCCAGCAAGCGATGCCCGGCCTCCTGGTAAAGGCGGCCGCGCTCTTGCGCAAGGTCGTTTATCCGGTCCACAGTTCTATTACGGTGTTCCATGTCGTCATTGACCTCCGCAAGGTGATGAGTGGATCGGATATGGGTGCTGAAACGGCAGGCAGGAAAAAACGCCTTGATGACCTTCAGTGACGAGGTCACAAGGCGTTACTGGGTGGGTTCCCGATACAGCATGACGTTGACCATCTCACACCGATCAGCTTTCTCGTCCGCCGCGTTGCGGACGGGGCCTGACTTGTGGGCCGGCGAAGCCTCAGGCAACCTGGTGTAGCTTCACCTATTTTCCCCTAATTCCGCCCTATTCTACCGCATCGATCTCCGTCTGTCAAGGCCCTTCTGGTCAAAACATGGTCAAAAAGTAGGGGCGAGGCAGCCGGAACTGGCGTCTCGTCGGAACCCGAGAGATTCTCTCCGGCTGCTTCAGGGCTTTCCCAAAGTAGGGTTTGCCCCGCAAGTTGTCATTCTGAGCGAAGCGAAGAATCTCGTTGTGCGTCGGAGAGACCCTTCGCTTCGCTCAGAGCTTGCCCTGAACGCAGTGAAGGGGTGACAACTTTGGGAAAGCCCTGCCGGCTGCCTCGCCCCTGTTTGACAACAGGCTGCAATTCGCCAATACTTTATCCGGAGGTTTATAAACGGAGGCGTTTCAGAATGCGCTGTGGACCAGATAAACAGGAGAGAGGGGTTGCGAGATGACGCAGAACTATGGTGGTTACGAGGGTGGTTGGGAATCTGGCTATGACAGCTACGTGGGCGAATCTGGCGGCATGTGGGGCGGCCCTTACGAGCCCGAAGGACAGGCCGACGAGTACGTGGCTAGAATGTTTCGGTTTCGCCGCCCGGGTCGCGAGTGGGTAGGCACGTATGGCGTCAATGGTTGGCTACCCAGGCACGAAATGGCGGACGCCAGCCGCAACGGTGACGAGACGGTCGCTGGCGTCCAAATGACCAACACATGCCCCAAAGCTTAAAACTTCGCAAACCGCCGCTCAATTGCGGCCCACGTACTGCAAAGTTGTGCTATAATTGGGCCACGGGCCCGCAGTACCACCACAAGCCACCCCACATATTGTAGCCCGCAATTGGTTTTCACTACAAGATATTGAATACGTCCCGGCAATCGTTCGGAGAAAACCCTGATGCCTGAGTTTGTCCACCTACACGTTCACAGCGAATACTCTCTGCTCGATGGCCTGGCGTCGCCCGACAAGCTGGCGGCGCGCGCCAGGGAACTGGGCATGTCGGCCCTGGCGCTGACCGACCACGGCGTCATGTTTGGCGTCGTCGACTTCTACAAGGCCTGCAAGAAACATGACATCAAGTCCATTTTGGGCTGTGAGCTATACGTAGCGCCCGGCAGTCGCTTTGAGCGCAACAGCGGCAGGGAACATAAGCCCTTCCACCTGACTGCCCTTGCCAGGAACGAGGTCGGCTACAAGAACCTGCTTCAACTGGTCAGCAAAGCGCAGTTGGAAGGCTTCTACTATCGGCCGCGGGTGGATCGCGAGTTACTGGAGCAGCATTGCGACGGGCTCATTGTCTTCTCCGGCTGCCCGACCGGCGAGATCCCGCGCCTGCTGCGCGACGGCCAGCGCGATAAGGCGCGACAACTGGCCGGCTGGTTCCATGAAGTCTTCGGTAAGGGCAACTTCTTCATCGAGGTCCAGAACCACAGTCTCGAGTGGATGCAGGGGTTGCTGCGCGATCTGGTTGAGATGAGCCGCGAGTTCGACTTGCCCCTGGTTGCCACCAATGACGTCCACTTCAGTCGCAGAGAGGACCATTACGCCCACGACATTTTGCTCTGCATCCAGACCAATTCGACTGTCAAAGATCCCAAGCGGATGCGCTACACTGACACTTTCTACATGCGCAGCCCGGAAGAGATGGCGGCTCTCTTTGCCGAAATCCCTGAGGCCATTCGCAACACAGTTCTCATTGCCGAGCGATGCGATTTCAAGCTCGACTTCGGCACATATCATTTGCCTAGCTTCGAGGTACCAGAAGGCTTTACGCCACACACTTACCTGCGCCACCTGTGCGAAGCTGGCCTGAACCAGCGCTACCCGCACATCACTGCGGAGATCCGTGCCCGGCTGGAGCACGAGCTCCGCGTGATCCACGAGATGGGCTTCGATACCTACTTCCTCATCGTCTGGGACCTGTGCGACTTCGCCCGGCGCAACGGCATCTGGTGGAACGTGCGCGGCTCGGCCGCCGGCAGCATCGTCGCCTACACGCTGGGGGTTACTAATCTGGACCCCCTTGAAAACAACCTGATCTTCGAGCGCTTCCTCAACCCCGGACGGGTCAGCATGCCCGACATCGATCTGGACTTCCCGGATGACCGGCGCGATACGATGATCAATTATACCGTTCAGAAATACGGCGCCGACAAAGTGGCCCAGATCATCACCTTCGGTACGATGGGCGCGCGCGCCGCCGTGCGCGACGCCGGCCGTGCGTTGGACCTGCCCCTCGGCGAAGTGGACCGCGTCGCCCGGCTGATCCCGGCCATCCCCGGCAAGCCGGTCAGCATCGCCAACGTCCTGGAGGAAGGCCACGAGTTCTACGTTAAGGAATTCCGGGAAGCCTACGACAGCACGGACTACATTCGCAACCTGATCGACACCGCACAGCAGCTCGAAGGCGTCGCGCGGCACGCCAGCACTCACGCTGCCGGCGTTGTCGTCGCCGACAAGCCGCTCGTCGAATACTGCCCGCTGGCACGCGCCACGAAGGGCGACGAGGGTGGAGTACCAGTCACCCAGTTCGACATGGGTAGTGTCGAAGCCATCGGCCTGCTCAAGATCGATTTCCTGGGCCTGTCCACGTTGACCATCATGCGCAAGGCCGTCGAGCTCATCAAGCAATACCAGGGCGTCGAGCTCGACCTGGCGACC
>JBBITV010000192.1:0-7210 GCA_037440585.1 Chloroflexota bacterium | reverse complement strand
GTGTGTTCGGCATCTTTCTCCTACGGCAGTTCATCAGCACTATCCCCGACGAACTGCTGGACGCGGCTCGCATTGACGGCGCCTCAGAACTGGATATCTGGTGGCGCATCGTCCTCCCTCTTTCCAAGCCGGCGCTGGCTACGCTGGCCATCTTCACTTTTCAGGGCAACTGGAACGCCTTTCTCTGGCCGCTGATCCTCCTCGACAGCAAAGACAAATGGACGCTGATGCTGGCCTTGGTGCGCTATAACCAGGACATCCCCATGCAGGTCGAGTGGGCGCGGCTGATGGCCGGGGTGACGGTGGCGGTCTTACCCCTCATGCTGATCTTCCTCGTTCTCCAACGGTATTTCTTCCGGGGGATCACCCTGGGTGCGGTCAAGGGATAGCCGGCATGGCCCTCATGCACGGGATGCACCACATTCGGCGGTGTCACCTCTTCTTTTTTTCTTCTTTTGCCAGTCTTACGACCTGGCTTATCGATCTCCCCGCCAGGCTCCCTTTTCTGCGAGACGGTTCCCTTTGAGGGCGATGTGGGTGCTGAAGGGAGCGGTTGGCCAAGAGGATCGCGTCGGGATCGTTTGGCGCCAATCGGCAGGATTGGCCTGCAGGCGGCGGGCGAACAGCATCTCCCTGGCTGCCGGGGCGCCGGGCGCGAATTTGCTGCGGGGTGAGGAAGGCAAAATCGCGGACGATGTCACGCATGAGAGTTCGTGATTCCCTCTGGAACGAGTGTGTTCTTGCTAACGCTTACCGGAAATTAACTTTAGCACGAGGTGAGGGTCAAGTCAAATGTCTACCGTTTTGACGGTTAGGCAAGACTGGTATGCTAAGAGTCACTACTTCAACTCGCTCAAAAACCCGCCTACGACCGCTGCAAACGGTTCCGGCTGCTCATGAAAAGCAAAGTGCCCCGCGTTCGCTATGACTTGCAGCCGGGCATTCGGGAAAGCCTCCACGTAGGTCCGGCTTTCCTTTTCCGTCTGAAGGTCGTTCGCTCCGTGGAGAACCAGCACGGGCGCCTTCACCTCCTTGAGAGCGGCCCGGTAATCATGGCGCTGGCCCATGCTGAAATACATGGCGTATACCATCCAACCGCCGCCCTGGCCTTGCTCCGGCACGGACGTGGTCGCTACCGCCGTGTAGTATCTGGCAAACTCTGCGTTGACCGCCGCCAACTCCGCTTCGGATTTGGAAAACACATTCTGGAAGTCCAGGTATCTTTTCTGCCAGTTGGCATAGTCTGCACGCATACCTTCCGGCAGCCGCTTCCCGACCGCTTCGAAAAGCCCTCCCCCCTCGGCCGGGAGGACGAGTAAGGGTGCCGGAGCCACGAGGACCAGCGTTTCAACCCTGTTTGGAAACTCAGCCGCATACAGAGAGGCGATCAAGCTGCCGAAGGAATGTCCGATGAGGATGAGCTTTTCTTCACCGAGCAGTTATAGAGTTGAATATCTTCCTCCATCTTCCAGAAATACGCATTCTCGGGCTGTACAGGCGGCATCAGGGGCGCTCGAAGGTTTTTACCGGCGCGGACCATACCCGGTTCGTATAAGGGTTGTCCCACGGAATACCAGAGGAAAGCTCCGGCCACAGCCACCAGGACGACCACGACGATCAGGGCTGCCATGATGAAGGGGCTCTTTTTCATGATGTGACTCCTGCGGTTAGAATCAACTGAGCATCCGGTAGATTTGTATGATATGAACTGGTTCCCTCTCACCAATTCGAGGCCAGTCATTTACTATATGTGTTCTTTCCGCATGAGTAAGGTTCTCAACCTTCCCGAAAGCCTCGTCCTGAACACAGCTCAGGATCAGAGCTTTCGGGAAGGTCGAGATTAGACTCCTACACCCTCTCCACCGGGAACTGCACTTCCGTCACGTACGTGGACGGGTCGCTGCCCGGCTCACACTGCACGTAGACCTCCCGGTTCGGCCCGGAGATGCGATAGCCGTTCGCCTCGATCCAGCCCATCAACCGGCTGTACGTGCCGGTGAGCCCCTCAAAGGGACCCAGGTGGATCGTCGAGGCCATCTGCTCAACGGCCGGCAACTGGCGGGTTGCCACCCGTCCGCCCGCAGGCGCCGACTCCATAACCGGAATGGCGGCCTCCACGTCCACGTCCCGCTCCCGGTACTCGGTGTCGTAGTAGATAGCGAGCGGCGGGCCCGCCGGCCGGATCCGGTGCTGGCCCAGATAGGGCATTAGCTCGTCGTAGAGCCGCCCGACGTCGCTGTAAGTCGGGATAACGTCGCGCACCGAGGCGACCGTCATCGCCGGAACCTTCTTGATCACAACCTCTTGAGTAGACATAGCTCCCTCCTGTTCGATTTGTCTCAGCCGCCATTCGACCCGGTCCAGCCGGGCCTGCTCCTCTAGCATTTGCTGCTGAAGTTCGGCCTGCTTCAGCCGCAACATGCCACGCAATTGCTCTGGCGGCAGGCCACCGTCTAGCAATTGGGCGATCTGGGCCAGGGACAACCCCAGGTCCTTCAGCGCCAGGATGCGGTTGAGCCGGGGCAACTGGCCGGCCGAGTAGTAGCGGTAGCCGGTAAAGCGGTCCACCGCGACTGCCTTCATCAGGCCAAGCTCGTCGTAGTAGCGCAGCGTCTTCACCGGCACGTGGGTGAGTCTGGAGAACTCGCCGATTTTGAACATTCTCTCCTGCTCCATCGATGGAGTGCAGATTGAAGGCCTTCAAGGGGTATTATACACCCTCCAGTGGGTGGAGAGTCAAGACCTTATCAAGCGAATTTGCCTCAAATGAATTGACCTTCGCCAGCCTTTGCAGTACAATAGACGCTATGCCAAGAAGTAGAAAAGTACGCGATCCACTTCCCGAATCCTTCAAGACGGTAGATGAGTTTGTCGAGTTCTGGGAGACGCATAGTACGGCGGATTATCCCGAAGCATTTCGGGAAGCTGGAAGAACAGCTCACGACTCAGCCCCGAACGTAAGAGCTAAGCAGACACCGTAGACGGGTGAGCGCGATCTTTGCTTGGGTGCGGTCGCCGCGGGCGATCTGGGCCAGCACGAGCAGTTCCAGCGCCGCCGGGCGCTCCGTGCGGTTCTCGGCGGGGAGGCCACGCAGGAAGCGTTCGGCCCTGTCCACCGCCGCCGCCGGGTCGCCCTGATCGAGCGCCAGGGCCGCCCGCCCGAGCAGCGCGAGGTCGCCCCCAGCGTCCGAAACGGGTGGGATTCGGCGTTTGAGCGCCTGGATCAGTTTGAGCTACGAGGCAACAGGGAAGTTATGACTGCGATTTGACAGGCGACTGTTCCACACCTAGAATTAGTAAACTTTGCCTGATAGATTAGCCGCAAATCTATACTCCTTTAAGAGGGGACTATGTCAGCCAGAACGAAGTACACTCCCCAAAGTGACCTGTTTCGCAATATCTTCTTGCTGGTTAGCGCTGCGTATGTCGTGTTCGCGGTGGGCTTTGCGTTTCAACAGCCTTGGGCCACAGCTATTTGGCCTTGGAAGGACAGCTAAATTCTTGGCCCATACTGATGCTCAGTTCAACGAGGATGATCAGTAGAAGCCGCCGCCCAAAATGGACGGCGGCTTTCGACTGACTATGGACTACTGACGACGGGTTGCTGGCTATTTGATCTCCACGACCGCGCCGACTTCCTCCAGCTTGGCCTTGGCCGCGTTGGCCTCGTCCTTGGTGATGCCGGTCTTGATCGTGCTGGGCGCACCCTCGACGACTTCCTTGGCTTCCTTCAGGCCCAGGCCGGTCAACTCGCGCACGACCTTGATGACTTGAATCTTCTGCGGCCCCATCTCCCTCAGAACGACGTCGAACTCCGTTTTCTCCTCGACCGGAGCCTCGACCGGAGCGGCTGGCGCGGCTGCATCCATGCCCGGCATTGCCGCGACGGCCATTGGCGCCGCTGCTGAAACGCCCCATTTCTCCTGAAGCCGCTTGGATAACTCAGCCGCTTCCAGCAAAGTCAGGCTATCCAGTTGGGCGATCAATTGCTCAAGCTTATCAACTGCCATGATGAGAGTCCTCCCTCAAATTGTGCAATGAATACTGAGATTCTGATGCAGCTACTTCCTGCAACTTCCGTCAAACGTAAAACGTCATGCTTTAGCCCTTGACGTTTGACGTTTGACGCTTGACGCTCTACGCACTTGCCGCCTGCGCGCCCTCCGCACGCTGCTGGAGAATATAGACCAGCTCGCGTTGAGGAGTCGTCAGCAGGCCGACGAGGCTTGCCAGCGGTCCCTGGATCGCGCCCAGCACCTGGCCTAGCAGCACCTCGCGCGGCGGCAGCGTCGCCAGGCTCACTACGCCCTTCTCGTCGACGATGCTGTGGCCGACGATGCCGCCCTTGATCGTCAAATTCCCGCCAGACGTGCGCGCGAATTCGATCAACGTCTTGGTCGGGCCGGCCAATTCCTCAAACAGGAATGCCAGCGCGGTTGGCCCTTCGAGCAGCTTTTCGGGTACGGGCCGGCCACTCTGCTGCAACGCAATCCGGGTCAACGTGTTCTTGGTCACCTGAAAGCCGGTGTTCTGCTGGCGGAGCTGGCTACGTAGCTTCTGGATGTCTGACACGGTGAGCGCGCGGTACTCCGTCAAAATGACCGCCTGGCTCTTTGCGATCAGTTCCGTAAGCTGGGACACCACCTCAGCCTTTTTTCCCTTCGAGATTGCCAAGCTCAATCACCTCCTCGCCAGATACATGGCTAGATGCAAAAGAAAACGCCTGGTGCCGAAACGACACCCAGGCGTCAAACGGCCAGGCACACACGCCTGGCAACTATCGCACTGGTCTCGCCTCGGCAGGCCATTCAGATTGAGCGCGGAATGCGCACCTGCTGTCTTAGGCAATTTTAGATTTTAGATTTTGGATTTTAGATTGCCTGGCCACAATTCGGAACCCTAATCCAAAATCTAAAATCTGAAATCTAAAATCGATTATGCTGCCTTCATACTCAACGTCTGGTTCAAATCAAGCTTGATCCCCGGCCCCATGGTTGTGGTCAGCACAGCCTTCTTGACGTACTGGCCCTTAGCGCTGGCCGGCTTCGCGCGCTGGATCGCCTCAATCAGGGCTGCCAGGTTGTCGAGCAACTGCTGCTCGCTGAAGCTCACTTTGCCGATGGGCACGTGCAAATTCGCCGTCTTGTCAATGCGGAACTCGACCCGGCCCTGGCGGGCTTCCTTGATGACGCGCGGCAGATCATTGGGCTGCACGACCGTACCAGACTTCGGATTTGGCATCAGGCCACGCGGGCCGAGAACCTTGCCTAGCCGGCCAACCTTGCCCATCGCCTGTGGAGTAGCAATAGCAACGTCAAACTCCGTCCAGCCTTCCTGAATACGCTTGATCAGGTCGTCGGTACCGACATAGTCGGCGCCTGCCTCCGCCGCGATCCGTTCTGCTTCGCCCTCGGCGAAGACCAGGATACGTATCTGCTTCCCCGTGCCGTGAGGCAGCAGCACCACCCCGCGCACCTGCTGTTCGGCGTGACGCGGGTCAACGCCCAGGCGCATGTGGAGTTCCACCGTCTCAGGAAACTTTGTAAACGAAACCTGCTTCGCCAGCGCGACAGCCTCCTGCGGACTGTATGCCCGCATCCGGTCAACCTGCCTGGCTGCCTCTTTAAATTTCTTCCCGTGGTCCCTTGCCATAAAACCTCCAGCGAGTTTCGAGTTCCGGGTTTCGTGTTTCGAGGTCGGAGAACACGAAACCCGCAACACGGAACACGAAACTCAATCAGTAATTCTGATCCCCATGCTCCGTGCAGTACCCTCAATCATCACGACCGCGCCTTCGATGTTCACCGCATTCAGGTCTTTCATCTTCAGCTCGGCAATCTCCCGAATCTGCTTTCGGGTGACGCTGCCGGCCGGGGTGCGATTGGGCACTGCCGAACCCTTCTCAATGCCGGCCGCCTTCTTGAGCAGTTCGGGTGTGGGTGGTGTCTTGGTGACAAAACTGAAGGAACGATCTTGATAGATCGTGATCTCCACCGGAATGATCGTCCCTGCCTGGTTCGCGGTACGGGCATTGTATTCCTTACAGAACTGCATGATGTTCACGCCGTGTGGGCCGAGGGCCGTACCGACAGGCGGAGCCGGGCTCGCCTTGCCCGCCTGGATCTGCAGCTTGACGACCGCCTTGATTTTCTGTGCCATGATGCTCTCCGGAAATTATGCTTTCTCGACCTGCAAGAAGTCTAACTCTACCGGCGTCTCGCGTCCGAAGAAGGACACCAGGAGACGCACTTTGCCGCGCTCCAGATCGATCTCGTCGACTGTGCCGTGAAAATCGCTGAAGGGACCATCAACAATGCGGACATTCTGTCCTTTGCGGAAGCTAATACGCACCTTGGGCGATTCAGACTCCATGCGCTTCAGGATCTTCTTGACATCTTCCTCAGGCAGAGGCGTCGGCCTGGTGCCAGCACCGACGAAGCCAGTTACGCCAGGCGTATTTCGTACGGGGTACCAGGACTCGTCGTTCATCACCATTTGTACCAGGACGTAGCCTGGGAAGATTTTCTTCTCGATGACTTTGCGCTGGCCGTCTTTGATGTCCACTTCCTCTTCAATGGGCACTACAACCTGAAAGATCTGATCTTGCAGACCCACAGATTCGATGCGATGCTCCAGATTCTTCTTTACTTTCTTTTCATAGCCTGAATAAGTGTGGACAACGTACCAGGCCTTTTCCGGTTGTTGCTGCTCGTTCTCCATAACTCAAGTTCCTGCCAACTCAATAACAAATAGCCACCTGTCCGGATCCGTCTCCTGCGTACCCATGGCAGACGACACTGCACCCACCTGACCGTAGCCAAATAGGCCAGGCCGAACGCCCGGTTTACTGGCAGTTGGCGATGCCCACAGCGAATAATAAGTCCGAACAACCGGGCAAAAATGAAGTCAATGAGCCCCAGGATAGCGCTCATGGCAACTGTGACCGCAATCACAATCGCAGTCAGGTTGATCCATTCTTCTCGGGTGGGCCAGATCACCTTCCGCAACTCGGAACGTGTTTCTCGAATGTAGCGGATCAGGCGATTTTCTTCTTGTTGCACCATCTTAATGGCCACAAACCTATTCCTCTTTCAGTAATCAGGGGCTAGGAGTTCTCCCTGCTAACGCCTAGCCCCTGCACTTGCCGAACCCAGGCTACTTCGTCTCGCGATGGAGCCGCGTTGTGCGGCATCGCGGGCAGTACTTTCTT
>JBBITV010000191.1:2842-7309 GCA_037440585.1 Chloroflexota bacterium | reverse complement strand
GTTGGCCAACTTAGGCCTTGGCGCCCGGTTGGTCGAACATTTATTGCTCGCCGACGCGGAGAGTTCTGTCCGCCGGGAAGTCAAGGATGAAGTGGGTACGTTGGACCTTGATGGCATCGCGCTTGGTTGTCGTCTCGTAAACCGGGACGGTCACAGTCAACTTCTTCTGGTCTGGTGAAAAGCGTAACCTCTCCCTGGAAAAAACCTCTACATTCCGGTACGTTACCAGAACAACATAATCCCGATTGCTGCCCGTCAACAGATTCTCGAAGCGGAACGTGCCATCAGGCGCTGTCTTGGTCGTCACGGGCGGGCTTTCCTGGTCACCGGTGAATGACAACAGCATCACTTCCAGCGGTTGAGACAGGTCAACCTGGGCGTCCTTCGTCCCCGACTGGACTTTACCCTCGATCACTCCATCGCTGGTCTCGGGGGCTGTGATTTGGGCAGTAGCCTGTGGCAAGGGCGATGCGGGCTGGGCCAAAGCCGCGCCAACGCCGGGCCACGCCACGAGCAAGACGAGTATTACGGCTATACCAATCAGACGGTTCAACTTTGCGACCCTCGCTCAAACTAAGCGCGGGTCTTTCGACCCGCGCATGGAACCCGAATGACATGCGGCCGGAGAACTGAATGGTCCTGATCGGGCCTAACGCCTTTTGATAGCCGTTCCACACCCGGCGCAGAAACGATCTTGTGGCGCAGCGACGGCCCCGCAGGACGGGCAGCGTAGCGTCAGAGACGCGCCGCAATTGGCGCAGAATTTGTCCGCTCTCCGCACAGGATGTCCGCATTCTGGGCACTTGCCAGTCGGCGCACTCATGCGCACGGGAGCAGGCTCAGGTGCTGTCGCCGGGGTAGTCACGGGCGGTGGACCGGCAATGACCTGTGTAGGCTCACGGCGCCTGAGTCGTTGGATCTCGCGCTCGATCTCTTCATCCAGGCCGTCGGGCGAGAACTGCGCTTGCTCGGAAACGTGCCCATCGGCCACAGCCACCGGTTGGACCGGGACGGCTTCCCGCAAACGACGCACTTCCTGCTCGATCTCGTCCTCAATCTCAGCGTCTACGCCCTCCAGGGCCACTTCGTCCAGGCGCTGGAGCACGGCTACACCCTGGGCAGCGTAGCGCGCCCGCAATTCGCGGTAGTCCGCCTCCGATAACTTCCCCATCTCAAAGTCGAAGTCGAGATCGCGTAGCATCTTGAGGGTCGCCTCATGCTCGAAGAGCAAGTCTTCGACTGGAACGTTGGCTGGAAATGCCTTGACTTCCGGGGTGGCGGTACTCTCTTCCGCCGTCCCTCGCACTAATGGTAAGGCAATATAGGCGACGACGAGACCAGCCAGGATCAATGTAGCAAGTGCAATCAGCATGGGCATCCCCTATTCAACAAGAAGTCGATCGATGGTTGCAGAAAGGAGACCAGCCGTGATAGGTCCCTCGTATTTCGCAATGCTCATCCCACCCCAGCCAATCGCCGCGACTTTGCCGTACTTGTCGATGATAACCGTCTCGGGAACGCCTTTGACCCGATAGGCCTGGGCGATTTTCGTCCCCAGGTCAGGACCGTTGGGGTAGGTAATGTTGAAGCGCTGCATAAACGCCAGGGCTTCGGACTCGGTATCGACATAGTCGATGCCGACAAAGACGACACCCCGGTCCTTATACTTGCGCCAGGTGTTTTCCAGGTCAGGTGCCTCATCCCAACACGCAGGCTTGCACCACGACGCCCAGAAATTGACCACAACCACTTTGCCGTTCAGGTCATTCGATGAAATTTGTTTGCCATCGAATAGGGTCAGGGTGAAGGGAGGGGCTGGTTGGCCAATCCGAGGACCGGGATCGCCCCGGAAACGCAGGCCGTAAGCGAAGAAAGCCACAATCGCCAGAACGACGAAGACGGCGACGACCTGGACCATAGACCGGCGGGACGAGATGCGCACGCTTGCCTGTCCCGCACTCTCCTCCACCCTCGGCGCCACCGCCCTGCCTCCAGACTCAATCAACTTTTGGGCCATGAGGGCTTATTTGTACTCCTTCAACTCTTGCTCGAGCCGCGAGAGATACTCGGTGGGAAGCTCGACGGTCCGCGGGACCGCCCCCGACGCGACAGCGAGCCGCCGGCGCGAGCGCCACTGCCGCAGCGCATAAAACACGATGGCCGCGCCGCCCGCCAGCCCGACGAAAGGCACCACCCAGCCGACGATGTTAAAGCCACTCAGGGGCGGCTGGTTCAGGACCTGCTCCCCATACTGGGCGACGAAAAACTGCATGATCTGCTCGTCGCTCTCCCCGGCCGCCAGCTTCTGGGCAATGATCTGCCGCATCTGCTCGCAAATCGGCAACGGACAATCCGTCAGGTTGCGCCCCTGGCACAGCGGGCAGTTGAGCTTATCGCTGATCCGCTTAACCTCGTCACTCGTCGGCCCCTGGGCACCGGCCGCTGTCGCTAAGATAAATGCGACTATGATGAGCAGCGCGGTAAGCGCAATCACTGTTAGTATCGCAAGTCGAGGCTTCATCTCTCTAGTCTCTAAAAAGGTCAGGATACCATCAGGCATGATCAGATCCTCTGATACGCACGTTTACAGCTCGCTAGGCCGCGGGCCAAGGGCCGGCACCGGCCGTGGCACCAGCACCTGCCGGCGCTCGCGCTCCGGCCAGACGGCAATCAGGGTTGAGACGATGAAGAGCACACTACCGATCCAGATCCAAACGATGAGCGGGTTGATGGTCGCCCGGATGGTCACCGTAGCCCCGTTGTCCTCCCATCCCGCGACGATGAGATACAGGTCCTCGGCCGCCGTCGTGCGCACCGCCGGGATCGTCATCGGTTGTTGCGATGTGGGATGGAATTCCCGCGTGGGTATCAGCGTGCCCAGTCGCCGGCCGTTCTCGGTGACCGATACCCTGACGGCGGTAATTTCCTTGTCTGCGGCAGGATACTGGTCGAGCCCGTCATAGGTCAGCGTATACGATCCGACGGTCATCGACTCGCCTCGCGCAAGGACCTCGGTCTTCTCGACCTTGTAGACATTCGAGCCCACAATGCCGATGGTCATCAGGATCACAGCCATGTGAACCAGGTACCCGCCATAGCGCCGGCGGTTACGGCCGATGAGACCTATCAACGCCACCAGATAATTCTCGCCCGTGCTGCGGTGGCGTACCCGCGTCCCTTGCACAAACTCTGTCAGGGTCGCCACTCCGCCGAAGATGCACAGCCCGAAGCCAATCTGTGCCAGCGGATCGCGAATGCCCAGCACGAACAGCCCCGCCATCCCCACCACCGTGACCCCCACCGGCCAGATCAGGTTAACCCTGAGCCTACGCAGCGAGGCACCGCCCCAACTGATCAGAGGAATGACCCCCATGACCAACACCAGGCCACCCAGAATAGGTCCGGCTACCTTATTAAAATAGGGCGGCCCGACGGTGATCTTGTTGCCGACGACGATCTCCGAGATCATCGGGAAAACCGTACCCCACAGGATGGCAAACGTCGCCCCGACGAACAGCAGGTTTTGCAGCAGGAAAAAGGCCTCGCGCGACACCAGCGAGTCCATCTCCGCCTTACTCCTCAGATCCCCAAGCCGGTCGAAGAGTAGGGCAATGGAGCCCAGCAGCGTCAGCCCGATGAACCCAAGGAAATACGGTCCAATCGCCGACTGGGCGAACGCATGGACCGAGGAGATGACCCCGCTGCGGGTGATGAACGTCCCGAAGAGGACCAGGCCATAAGTCATCATGATGAGGACCATGTTCCAGACCTTGAGCATCCCCTTGCGTTCCTGCACCATCACCGAGTGCAGAAAGGCGGTGCCCGTCAGCCAGGGCAACAGCGAGGCATTTTCAACCGGGTCCCAGCCCCAGTAGCCACCCCACCCCAGCACGTCATACGCCCAGCGGCCGCCAAGCCCGATCCCCATGCCCAGGAACAGCCAGGCGACCAGCGTCCAGCGCCGGGTCAGGCGAATCCACTCGCTGCCGAGCTGCCGGGTGATCAGCGCGGCGATAGCAAACGCGAAGGGGACGGTGAAGCCGGTGAAGCCCAGATACAGATTTGGTGGATGCAAGGTCATGGCGGGGTGGCGCAGCAGCGGGTTGAGGCCATTCCCGTCCGCCGGGACGAAATCCAATAGCTGGAAGGGATTGACAATGAAGGCCACCAGGAAGATGAAAAATGCCTCGGTCAGCATAAGCACGGCAACGACCCAGGGCATCAATTCCCGGTGTCTGTGACGATGCTGGAAGACGACGGCGGCCACAAACAGAGAAAGCAGTGTCGCCCAGAACAGCAGTGACCCAGCCTGGCCGCCCCAGAGTGCTGTCAGCCGCAAATAGGTGGGCATAAGCCGGCTGGAATTCTCGGCGACAAATTCGACCTGGAAGTCATTAGTGTAGAAGGCATAGAGCAGCACACCCGTCGCAATGATCAACAACCCCGTGCAAGCCAGGGCTGCATTCT
>JBBITV010000191.1:0-2799 GCA_037440585.1 Chloroflexota bacterium | reverse complement strand
CCGACGCGGCCACAGCGTAGATCGCTACAGCAAAAGCCAGGATCTCTGCAATGTAGCCTAAGTCAATCATCTCAGTTAGACTCCTTCTCCGCGGGGACCTTCGGCCTCCGCACCCCAACGGCAACTACACACATGGCAGTTCAGTTCGACTGCTTTTTCACTTCTGCTTCATACTTGGATGGACACTGGACGAACAACGAATGGGCTTCGAACACCCCTGCGGGCGTGAGTTTCCCTTCCAACACGACTGACTCACCCTGTTCAAACGTATCCGGCACCACACCCTTATACACGACCGGCAGGCTGTCCTTGCCTTCGATTACGTTGAACTTAAGGATCAGGTTTTTGTTGTCCCGCACGATATTGGTCTTGTCGAATTCGGCGGCCAGACGGAGCTGTTGGTTGTAGATCGAAGTCCCTTTGGCGCGGAGCTGTGACAGCGTCACGTAATACATAGAGGATTCCTGACTGCTCTTTACGAGGAGGAAGGCGATTGCGCCGACGATCAGGGCTATGCCCACCAGGAACTTAAGCTTCCCAGCCAGGATTCCAGTCCCGACGGTTGCCTTCGGCATCACCAGGTCTTGTTGCGCCATGTGTGGTCTCCTTTCCTGTCTTTCAGCCTGGGCAGGTTCGGTCCAATTATAAAGCCGCACCCGCCATTTGTCAATGCGTCATTTGGCGGTCAAGCTCCCCGCCATTCCCCCCATCGATTTTGGATTTTGGATTTTGGATTTTGGATTACTGGCCCAGAATACACAATCTAAAATCTAAAATCTATTGTACTAGCGTGAAGTCCAAATCAGGTCTAAGGTGGGTCAAAGTTCAGTCCGAATAACCTCATTACGGTGGGTGAAGTTCTTCACGCAACTTTCGGAGAATAGATACCCGGCATTTACCTGATTGTTACCTTCATGTGCTAACCTGTGAGTAACTGATACCAGATGTGTACCTGCGTACTTCCGTACTCAAGGAGAACGTACATGAACCGCCAACATCGAAGCCACAAATCTCCTGCCCACCCCGTCCCGACTATCTGCGGCGCCCTGCTGCTGGCCCTGCTCCTGGCTACCAGCCTGGCCGGCACCGCCCAACCCGTCGCCGCCCGCGAAGCCCTCCAACCGCCCTTGCGCGAGATGGCCCTCCAGGACCCGGCCGCCCGCGTCGCCGTCATCGTCCAGAAACTCGACCGCGACAGCGCCGTCGAGGCCCGCGTGGCCGAGTTGGGCGGCACCGTCACCAAGAACCTCTCTATCATCAATGCCTTCGCCGCCGAGCTGCCCGCCGGCCAGGTAGAAGTTCTGGCTCAGATGCCCGGCGTCCGCTGGGTGTCCCTGGACGCCCCGGTGAGCTACACGCCTGGCGCTGCGCCGGCCCGTGACCAGGGCGCACCACCGCCCAAGCCAACTCCGACGCCGACGTCGGGGAGCAGCGGGGCGCCCATTAACCTGAGCAACCTCAAGAACATTTACAACTACGCCGTGGCTGCCGACAAGGTGTGGAACACGGCTCCCTACATCCAGGGCCAGGGTGTCACCGTCGCCGTAGTGGACAGCGGCGTGAATAGAAACCACCCAGACTTCGGCAAGCGCGTTCTCGCGAATGTAGAGGCCGGCCTGCTCACCGTCAATGCGAACGACGGCTACGGCCACGGCACCTTTGTCGCCGGGATCATCGCCGGGAACGGTGCGGCACTCAACGGCCGCTACATCGGCATCGCCCCCAAGGCCAACCTGGTCAACGTCAAAGTGAGCACCGACATCGGCGCCGCCCTGGAGTCCGACGTTATCGCCGGCTTGCAGTGGATCTACGACAACCGGACCAGGTACAACATCCGGGTGGTCAACCTGTCCCTGAACAGCACCGTCGCCCAGTCCTACCACACCAGCCCCATCGACGCGGCGGTCGAGATCCTGTGGTTCAACGGCATCGTCGTCGTCGTCTCCGCCGGCAACAACGGTACGGCCAGCCTGTACCCCCCGGCCAACGACCCCTTCGTCATCACCGTCGGCGCTACCGATGACCGGGGCACCTGGTCCATCGGCGACGACCTCATCGCCTCGTTCTCGGCCTACGGGACGACGGGCGATGGCTTCGCCAAACCCGACCTGGTCGCCCCGGGCAAAAACCTGGTAGCGCCCCTCGCCAGCAGCGGCGCGGTGTTTGCCAGAGAGCACCCCGCCAACGTTGTCGACTCCTACTACTTCCGCATGTCCGGCACCTCGGCTGCCGCGCCGGTGGTCAGCGGCGCCGTCGCCCTCCTGCTCCAGGACGAGCCCAGCCTGAACCCGGACCAGGTTAAGTACCGCCTGAAGGCAACGGCTGTCGCCAACAAGCGCCAGTGGTCAGGCTACGACGCCACCAAGGCCGGCGCCGGCTATCTGAACATCTATAACGCCGTCACCGGCACCACGACCCAGGCGGCCAACACCGGCATCACGGCCAGCCACCTCCTCTGGACCGGCTCAGAGCCTGTCACCTGGAGCAGCGTGCAGTGGAACAGCGTGCAATGGAATAGTGTCCAATGGAATAGCGTGCAGTGGAACAGTGTCCAGTGGAATAGTGTGCAGTGGAATAGTGACTACTGGGGACCGTAGCGAAACAAGGTACACAAGTACACAGGTACACAAGTACACAGGTACACAGGTACACAGGGAAACAAGTCCCTGTTTCCCTGTGTACCTGTGAATAGATACGACGAACTACGGAAAGTCAACCAGATCGATGGTCGTTTCACCCGTGTGGGCTTAGGGTTCGTAAAAGAATTGCTTCCGTTGCTGTCATGCTGAGCGGAGCGAA
>JBBITV010000190.1:0-7312 GCA_037440585.1 Chloroflexota bacterium | reverse complement strand
CTCACCGCGTTCCCAGAGGCTGAAAACAATCTCGCGCAGCTCGAGGATTTGTATACATTTTTCCTTGAAGAGGGTATTGAGGTGCGCGACGCAGAGGTCGAGGCCGACGAGCAGTTGATCGAGGAGGCCATAGCGGCGGCTGAGGCCGAAAAAGTGTTCGACCTGAGCGGGATCGACAGTGACGATACGATCAGCCTCTACCTCAAGGAAATCAGCAATATTCCCCTCCTCACTGCCGAAGAAGAAGTCGATCTGGCGCGCCGGCTGGAGCGTGGTCGCACTGCGCGGCGCCGCCTGGGACGCAACGGGAGCAACTTACGCGAGCGCGAGCGCCTGGAAAGGCAGAGTCGCGATGGCGAGGTCGCGCGCAAACACCTTATCCAGGCCAACTCTCGCCTCGTGATCAGTATGGCCAAGAAGTACATGGGGCAGGGCGTCCCGTTCCTGGACCTCATCCAGGAGGGCAATCTGGGGCTGATGAAGGCCGTCGAGAAATTCGACTACCGGCGTGGCTATAAGTTCAGCACCTACGCCACGTGGTGGATCAGGCAGGCCATTACCCGCGCCATCGCCGACCAGGGCCGCACCATTCGCGTCCCGGTTCACATGAGCGACCGTATTCGTCGCCTGTACCACGTTTCGCGCCGGCTGGAGCAGGAGCTGGGCCGCGAGCCCACGCCTGAAGAAATCGCCGACGAGATGGAGCTGCCTGCCAAGAAGGTTGGCTGGATGCTCAAGATCTCGCAGCGCCCGCTGTCCCTCGAAAAGCCCGTCGGCGAGGAGAAAGATAGCGAGCTGGGCGACTTCATCGAGGACGAAGACCTGCCGACGCCTTCGGATATGGCTTCTCACCGCTTGCTGCGCGAGGAAATCGAAGAAGTCCTCTGCTCTCTGACCCCGCGCGAGGCACGGGTCCTCCAGTTGCGCTTCGGCCTGACTGACGGGCGCAGCCATACGCTGAAGGAGGTCGGCGAGAAGTTTGGCGTGACGCGAGAGCGCATTCGCCAGATCGAAACCGAGGCGCTGGCACGCTTGCGCCACCCGAGCCGCAGCCGGAAGCTGCGCGATTACCTTAGTTGATTTCGGATTTTGGATTTTAGATTTTGGATTGCCAGCCCAAAGCTCAGAATCCAATATCTAAAATCCAAAATCCAACGCTACCTGCCGTTTTCCCACCGACTTCCCTACACTTCGCTGTCGCAGATTCCACTCAAGTAACCACCTGAATCATTCTCTCGTCTTGTGCATAGACGGCCCGTCCATGCATAGACTGCTGGGCGAACTGGCTAATTGGAAACGCGGCTGGCTGGTCGTGCCGTCGTTCCAGGCCTGCCGCACACAAGACAATACAGGTTGGAAAGGAGACTGCTATGCGAATCCCCCGGCTCAGTCCCCTCGTCCTCGCTCTCCTGGTCGCTGCCGCCATCGCTGGCAGCGCCAGCACCCTCGCCGCTCAGCTTCCCGGTCCCTCAACGTCTCTTACATCACCCATCCCCGCGACTCCAGTACCGATGCCGATCCCTACGCGAATTCCCCCAGTAGACCTGACCCTGACACTTGCCCGTCCGCGCGCGGGCATCCTGCCTGCCACGGCAGGGGCTGAAAACTTCCCCTTGCATAGGGGCGTGGCACCCGACGATCCCCTCGGTCGGGTAGCGTCTGGCAAGCGCTTTCGCCTGCAGGCAGCTTACGAAGCCGTGTTTTTCCCTCGCAGCGCCGGGCGGGCGCTCTTCACCATGGAAGTCGCCCGGATCAACTCCGACGGCACCCGTACCCCGCTTGGCCGGGATGAACGGCTGGAGATTGGCACAGGGCCGAGCCTGAAATGGGGTACGGTACACGTAGACCTGAGCTTTCAAGCACCTGGCATCTACGCGCTCGCCGTAACCCTGCGCACGACAGCCCACACCCTTACGTCGAACACACCTACCGTCGATGAAGATGAGCTGATCATCTACGTGGTCATTCTCCCCGCCTCGGCGGAGGCTCTCCAGGTACTCCCGGCGCCAACTCCATCATCGGACGACACCGCGGTCCCGATCTTCACCGCCGCCATGCCACGCGGCCACATGGTCACGGCCACCGCGACCCGTACAGTTGGCGCTGCGGAGAATTTCGACCGGGGTCACGGGTCCACCATAACGATACGCCAGGGCGGCACGATCGGCTTCCGCGCCGAATACGAATTCGCCTGGTACGCTGGTGCTGTCGCCACGACCACCGCCAACGTGGCGTTAGAGGTGTTCCAGGAGCGTGGGCCAGCGCTCATCTCCCTGGGCGCCGACCGGGACAGCTTCGAGGACGTCATCGGGCCGCGGCGCGAGGCCGGTGTCCTCGTGGTAGACGTACCATTCCGCGAGCCAGGTGAATACCACCTGGTGGTCCGGGTACGCACGGCTATGCAAGGACCCATCGCTCCGGTCGCAGTGGCGCCTATGATCTTTGACCAGGACGACATCGCCGTGTTGGTTAAGGTGTGGCCGCAGCCCGAAACCGGCGGCATCATCGGCCAGGTCACGGCCGAAGACACGGGCCTGGGTCTGCCCGATGTACCGGTCCGCGTCTTCCCACTGGATAGCCCTTTGCCCTACCTGATCGAGGGGCGCACCCGCGAGGACGGCAGCTACGCTATCGCCAACCTGCCGCCCGGCGCCTACCTGGTCCAGGCTGATCCCAAGCTCCAAAACTACCTGCCAGAGTGGTATGACGACGCCCCGACCCGGGAAAAGGCGACTCCGGTTAAGGTTCAAGGTGGCCAAATCACGCCACACATCGACTTTGCCCTGACGCCTGGCGCGACCATCGCCGGCCGTGTGACGGCGATGAAGGGCTCCCTACCAGCGTTCCTGCCCGAAGGCGGCGTCACCGTCCAGGTGGGCGACTTCGCCTCCAACAAGGTGGTTGGGACAGCGCGCAGCCTGGATGACGGCACCTATGCCATAGACCGCCTGCGCGCCGGTCGCTACTGGGTCTATGCTGCCGAGCCTGAAGAGAATCTCCTGGGCCAGTGGTATGACCGCAAAGACAGTCTGAAGGAGGCTGATCCGGTCGAAGTAGGCGCCGGCCAGGTTGTAACTGGCGTCAATTTCGCACTGGTCCAGGGCGGTTCTATCTCCGGCCAGGTTGTCGACGATCCCAGCCCGGCGGCCCGGCCTTCTATTCCCTTAGCCGGCATCAAAGTTGAAGCCACCGACTGGCTGAGTGGCACGCTGGCCGGTCGCGCCGAGACGACGCGCGATGGCCGCTACAAAATTCCTAGCCTGCAACCTGGCCGCTACCGGGTCTATGCTCACGACGATGCCGGCCGCTACGTGGCCGAGTACTACGACAACGTGACGGATCCCCAGGCAGCCACACCCGTCACGGTTACGGTCGGCCATGATACGCCGGACATCAACTTCGCCCTGGCGCCCATTCCGCGGACCCTGGTGCGCATCGATCCGCCGGTCAGCGCCGTGCAGCAGGGCAGCGGCCCGTTCACGGTGACGGTAGCCATCGACAACGTAACCAACCTGGGCGGGTTCGAGTTTGAACTGGCTTACAATCCGGCGGTGGTACACGTGCGCGATATCCACCTGGGCCCCTTCCTCGGCAGCAGCGGCCGGCAGGTCCAGCCTCTTGGACCAGAGATCGATAACCAGCGCGGCTGGGCGCATTTCGGCGGAATGAGCACAGGCAACGCGCCCGGCGCGACCGGCAGTGGCAAGCTGGCCCTGATCACGTTGCTGCCGCGCGCCGAGGGCGAGAGCGTGCTGGACCTGCAAGAGGTCAAGCTCAGCACTCCCGACGGCACACCGATCACGACCGACGTCCAGGATGGCAAAGTCAGGATCGGCGGCTGCATCTTCGGTGACGTCAACTGCGACTGCCGCGTCGATATGCAAGACGTCGCCCTGGTCGCGCTGCACTGGGGTGCGGAAAAAGGCGATCCCGAATACGACCCGGTGTACGATGTGGACGACGACGGCGACATCGATATTTTCGACATCCAGCTCGTCGTCGGCGCCTGGGGCCACACCTGCACCCAGTCGGTGGAGCCAACGGTGAGCATGGAGGCTGAGGCGCGTCCGGCGGCTATCACGGCCACCGGCCTGCGCCTCTCGCCAGCCACGCTCCAGGCCACAGCCGGCACCACCGTCACCTGGCAGGTGATGATCACCGAGGCTGTGGATATCGGCACCTTCCAATTCAGTCTGGCCTTCGATCCGCTGGTCCTGCGTGCCGAAGCCGTGCGGCTGGGACCCTTCCTGGGCACGAGTGGGAAAGCGGTCATGGAGGGAGTGCAAAAGCTCAATGAACCGGACGGCACGTTGCACTTTGGGGCGACTACGCTGGGCAAGGGCGCGGGCGCCACGGGTTACGGCCAGTTGGCCGAGTTAGTGTTCAGGGTAATAGGCCCCGGCTCGACTGCTGTGACTTTCACCGACGTGCTGATACTGGACAGTTTTGCTCAACGCCAGCCCTCTCCAGCGACGCAGGGCGCCAGCCTGGAGGCGACCGGCGGCGCGCGCTTGTTCTTGCCACTGATTTCCAGGTAGATTTTGGGGGTTTCAGTGGGCGCGACGCGCCCGCTGAAACCCCCAGAGACCCTCTTCTTGCAAGTTACCCCAATTCGCAGTATCATTGAAGGCCAGGAGGTAGTTCCATGCGCATCCTGGTCATTGACGATGAACCTGAAGTCACCAGCTTGGTTCAGCGCGGATTGATTTACGCCGGCTACACCGTCGATGCCGCGTACGATGCCGAAAGCGGGCTGGCCCTCGCCCGCAATCAACCACCCGACCTCGTGGTCCTGGACGTGATGCTGCCTGACCTGGATGGGCTCGAGGTCTGCCGCCGCTTACGCCAGGCTAGCCGTGACTTGCCCATTCTGATGCTGACCGCCAAGGATGCCGTCCCGGACCGCGTTGCAGGCCTGGAGGCGGGGGCAGATGATTACCTGGTCAAGCCCTTTGCCTTCGACGAATTGCTGGCCCGCGTGCGTGCTCTGTTGCGCCGCACTCAACCCCAGCCTCAGTCTAAACTGCACTTCGCCGACCTGGTCCTTGACACCGCCGCGCGCGAAGCCCGGCGTGGAAATCGGCCTATCAAGCTCACGCCCAAAGAATACGAGCTGCTGGAACTGTTCATGCGTCATCCCCGCCAGGTACTCGCCCGCGACGTCATTTTCGACCGGGTCTGGGGCTATGACTTCGGCGGCGAATCCAACATCATTGAAGTCTACGTGCGATACCTGCGCAAAAAACTTGGCGAGCCCAATCTCATACAGACGGTGCGCGAGGTTGGATATATCTTGAGAGAAGAATGACCAAATCCCAATGACCAAATCCCAAAAGGGATGGTCATTGGGATTTGGTCATTGGGATTTGGGAGTTGATGAATGTCCATCCGCTGGCGTCTAACCCTCCTGAACCTTGCCCTACTCGCCGTCAGCCTGATCACGCTGGCAGTCACGGCGTACATTGTCCTGGCACGGAACCTCCGGATGGAGGTTGATGTGGCCCTCCAGGCCAGGGCGCAACAAGTCGTCGGGGCGGCGCGCGTGACGGAGGGGTTCTTCATCTCCCGCGTGGAGATCCCTCCAGTCGATGAGTTCGCTGAGCCGGGAGTCTACGTCCAGATATTCGATACAACACGTAGGGAGATTGTGACGCGCTCCAGGAACCTGGGCGACCAGCACTTGCCGGTTGAGCCACACGTGCTGTTGGCCAATCTGCGCGGTCAGAGTATATTCAGTGTGATCAGCGTGAGTAGCGTCGAGATCCGGGCCTATAGCACGCCGCTGGTCGATGCTCACGACCAGGTCGTCGGCGTGGTACAGGTCGGCCGCTCCCTGGCTGATCTGGACAGTACGCTCCGGCGATTGCGGCTGGTCCTGGCCATCGGCGTGGCGGTAGTCTTGCTCATCGCCAGCGGCTTCAACTACCTGTTCGTAGGGGCTGGCTTGCGACCTCTAGACGAGATGTCTCAGATGGCACGGCGCATCGGGCGCGTTGGGGATTTGAGCCAGCGACTGGCATACCGTGGCCCGCCCGATGAGGTCGGCCGGTTGGCGGTCACCTTCAACGAGATGCTGGAACGTCTGGAGCGAGTCTTCAATGCCCAACGCCGCTTTGTCGCGGATGCATCGCATGCACTGCGGACTCCTTTGACCGCCATTCGCGGCAATGCCGAGCTACTCCTGCAGCAGCGCAATGACCCGGCCGCCGAGGAGGCCTCCCTGCGCGCCATCCAACGCGAGACCGAGCGGACGGCACGCCTGGTGTCCGACTTGCTGTTGCTGGCCCAGGCGGACGCCGGCCAGAAGCTTGACCAGCAACCGGTCGAAATGGCGACGCTACTCCTGGACGTCTATCAGCAAGCCCACGTCGGAAGCGATGGCGTCGGATTGGCACTTGGCCACGAAGATCAGGGGTTGGTCCTGGGTGACCCAGACCGGCTGAAGGAAGTTCTGTGGATCCTGGTCGACAATGCCCTTAACTATACCCCGACGGGTGGGCGCGTTACGCTGTCGCTCTACTACAATTCGCCGTGGGTGCAGGTCTCCGTCGCGGATACGGGACCAGGCATCCCGGCCGAGGACCTGCCGCACATCTTCGATAGGTTTTATCGCGTGAAGGGCATCAAGCCCCGCCCTGGCCGGCCAATGGGCACCGGGCTGGGCCTGGCGATTGCCAGGTGGATCGTCGAGGCACACGGTGGGCACATCACCGTTGAGAGCCAGGTCGGCAAGGGGACGACGTTCACTGTGTGGTTACGAGCATTGGACCTGTGATTCTCATCTAGTTCTAATCTGACTCTAAGCTGATTTTAAGCCCATCGTGATATACTTGGTTATTGTAACGCGGGGCCCTGCCGTTCCCTATGTGGGGCGGTGGAGCTCCGCTTTTCGATGCAAACTCTGGACCACAAGGGCATGAAGAAACACGAAAGTGGGGAAGGCTTCTATGATTGATGTCCAACACTTAACGAAGTACTACGGTGACGTCCCCGCCATCCAGGATGTCTCTTTCCAGGTCGAAAAAGGCGAGGTGGTCGGCTTTCTGGGGCCCAATGCGGCCGGCAAGACGACCACGATGCGCATCCTGACCGGCTTCTTGCCTCCCAGCAGCGGCACTGCCAGGGTCGCCAGCTTCGACGTGTTCCACGATTCGCTGGAGGTCCGGCGGCGCATCGGCTATTTGCCTGAGACCGTGCCACTCTACCCGGAGATGACGGTGTACAGTTACCTGGACTACGTTGCCCGGCTCCGTGGCGTGGATAACCGCAACGAGCGGATCTGGAACGTCATGGAACGCGTCGCCGTCGATGA
>JBBITV010000189.1:0-7348 GCA_037440585.1 Chloroflexota bacterium | reverse complement strand
CTGGTCGAGATGGGCCGCTGTCGCGAGAACGGCTATTGCTGTGGCGGCGGCGGCGGCGGCATGTGGCTGGACTCCTTCTCAACTGGCTATCAGAACATGCGCCTTTCCGAGCGCCGCGTCCGCGAAGCGGTCGAATACGGCGCGGAAGTGCTCGCGGTGTGCTGCCCGTTCGAGGTCTCGCGCTTTGAAGATGCGGCCAAGAGCACGGGGAATGACACACTGATGGTGCGAGACATATTGGAATTGTTGAATGAGTCGATGCAAGGATGAAGCGTATTGCGTATTGCGTATTGCGTGACGGAATACGCAATACGTCTCACGCCTCACGTATCACGGAGAACGAGCATGAACATTATCGTGCCTATCAAACAAGTACCCAACCTGATTGACGAACTTGAAATTAATTCTGACGGCACCGACCTGGACCACGACGTGCTCCAGTACGTGCTCAATGAATGGGACGAGCACGCCATCGAAGAGGCCGTGTTGGCGAAAGAGGCTGTTGGCGGCACGGTGACGGTGATCGGGGTGGATACCACCGGCGAGCTGGACAGTGCTCTCCATACGGCGCTCGCCAAAGGCGCGGACAAGGCCGCCAAGATCTCCGGCGATTTCCCGCGTGGCACCGACTCACATACGCAAGCCAGGCTCCTCGCTGACGCCATCAAGGACATGGCGCCCAGTCTCGTCCTCACGGGTGTCCAGGCCCCCGACGACCGGGATGGGCAGATCGGCGCGATGATCGCAGCGCACCTGGGAATGCCGTACGTGGGCGTCGTGACGAGTGTCCAGGTCAGAGATGGCAGGGCTGTCGTCCTCAAAGAATACTCGGGCGGGGTGATGGCCGAATTCGAGGCGGCGCTGCCGATGGTAATCGGCGTGCAGGCGGCGCACCAGCCGCCGCGCTACGCGCCGGTAAGCAAGATCCGCCAGATGGCAAAGACGGCGAAGATCGACGAGATCGCCGGGGAGAATGGCTCGGGGGCGGGCTCGACGGTGCGCCGGATGTTCAAGCCGAAGTCAGCGGGCCACGCCGAGATGTGGGACGGCTCGCCGGAGGAAGTGGCGGAGAAGATCGTGGCTTTGCTCGCGGAGAAGGGGCTTTTGAATCGCTGAATCGCTGATGGCACTGATTTCGCTGACCACGCTGACGGCAGTCAACACCCCCATGGCGCCATCAGCATCCTCCGTGTCTCAGTGATTCAGCGTCTCAGCGATTGGATGGTGGAATTATGCCAAACGATATCTTTGTACTCGCAGAACATTTCAACGGCAAACTCGCCGACATCTCTTTTGAGATGACCGGTAAGGCCAAGCAACTCGCTCCAGCATGGGGGGGCAATGCTGTCGCCCTCGTGTTGGGGAGCGGCGTCCGGTCCCTGGCGGAATCCATCGGCGCCGATTGTGTGATTTACGTCGACGATCCGGCATTAGCCGATTTCAATCCGGAAGCCTACAGCCGAGTACTGACCGCCCTCGTGAAACAGCGCAGTCCGCGCCTGATCATGATCGGCAATACGTCAATGGGGATGGACCTCGCGGCTGGACTTTCGGTTAGTACGGGGCTGCCGCTCATCGCCTACGTCAACAGCCTGGCGGCCGACGATGGGACGCTCGTGGCGACCTCGCAGATCTACGGCGGGAAGATCCAGGCCGAGGCCGTGCCCGACGGCGAGGCGTGTATTGTCTCGTGCCTGGCCGGGGCGTTCCCGGCGGATGCGGGCAAGGGCTCGGCGCCGGTCGAGCAAATCCCCTCCCCTATGCCCCTCGACAACCTGCGCCTGAAGTTCGTCCAGCTCATCGAGCCTCAGGGCGGTGACGTGGATATTACCCAGCAGCCAATTCTCGTCTCCATCGGGCGTGGCATTGGCGGGCCGGAGAATATCGATCTGGCGCAGGAACTGGCGGACGCGCTGGGCGGGGCCGTGTCAGCTTCGAGGCCGATCACCGACGCAGGCTGGCTCCCCAAGACGCGGCAGGTGGGCAAGAGCGGCCTGGCCGTCAAGCCCAAATTGTATCTCGCCCTGGGCATCTCCGGCGCACCTGAGCACCTTGAGGGCATGCGTGGCGCGGAGCTCATCATCGCCGTCAACACCGACCCCAAAGCGCCCATCTTCGACGTGGCCCACTACGGTGCGACGTGCGATATGCTGGATTTGCTGCCGGTGCTGACTGAGGCGGTAAGAGCGTGATGCGTGATGGGTCAAACGTCAATTGAGCATCACGTTTGACGTTTGACGTTCAGGAGACACTCGTGCTCACTCTGGTCGAGAAAATCCTTTTCATTGCGATGGCGGCCGTCTTCGGCGCCATTACCGCCTGGGGCTTCTATAACCTCTACCGCGTCATCCGGCGCGGGCGGCCTGCCCCCAGGCTGGACAACGTCATCCCACAGGCTATCAGAGCCTTCCTGGAAATCGGGTTGCAAAAGCCGGTCTATAAGTCGCGCCCTATCCTGGCCACTTTTCACGCATTCATCTTCTTCGGTTTTTCATACTACTTTCTGGTCAACGTCAACGACTTGCTCGAAGGCTTCATTCCCGGCTACTCGACCGCGGAGATTTCGACCGGAATGGTGGGCCTCTTAAACCTCCTGGCCGACCTGCTAAGCGTGGCGGTGCTCGCCGGCATGGCCGTGTTCCTCGTCCGGCGGTTCATCGCCAGGGACAAGCGGTTGGAGTTCAACGCTAACGTGCTCTTGTATCCGGCAGTCGTCCAGGGCGGGATCAAGCGTGACTCCCTCATCGTCGGTGGGTTCATTCTTTTCCACGTCGGCTCACGCTTCCTGGGTCAGGCGCTCCGGCTGGCCGAGATGGACACAGTCAATCTCATGCAGCCGTTTGCCAGCCTGGTTTCGCGGCTGTTCGTGGGACTGCCGCCCGCAACACTGAACTTCGGGATTCACGCCGCGTGGTGGCTTGCCATCGGCCTGATTGTCCTCTTCTTCCCCTACTTCGTCGTCAGCAAGCACATCCACCTCATGGTCGCGCCGCTCAACCTGGCGCTCGCCAGCCAGGCGCCACGCGGCCACCTCGACCCCGCCGTTCCCCCCGGTGCGCCGCCCGAAATAGCGCCCGGCGCGGCCACCCTGGCGGACCTGGCCTGGCCGCGCCTCGTGGATGCCTACGCTTGCATCATGTGTAATCGCTGCCAGGAGGTGTGCCCGGCGCATACTTCCATGCGCCCGTTGAGCCCGGCCGCCCTCGAAATCAATAAACGTTACTGGCTCAATACTCACTTTGCGGCATTTGCACGTGGGGCAGATTCACCGCACCTCACCGAATTCGCCATCAGCCCCGAGGCCGTGTGGTCCTGCACCACCTGCTATGCCTGTGTGCGCGTTTGCCCGGTCGGCAACGAGCCGATGGCCGACATCGTTGACATCCGACGGCGGCTGGTGAACGATGGCGCCGAGCTGGACAGCGGCATCCAGTCGACGTTGGAGAAGATCAGCAGGACGGGCAACTCGTTCGGGCAGGCAGCCCGCAGCCGTGGTAAGTGGACACAGACCGGGCTCGATTTCAAAATCAAGGACATCCGCAAGGAACCGGCCGAGTTCCTATGGTTCGTGGGCGACTACGCCTCGTTCGACGCGCGGGTGCAAGAGATCACGCGGACGGTGGCGCGGGTGCTCCACCACGCCGGCGTCGACTTCGGCATCCTTTACGATGGCGAGCGCAACTCGGGTAACGACGTGCGGCGCGTAGGTGAAGAAGGGCTGTTCGAGCAACTAGCCGAGCAGAACATTGCGACGATGAGCAAGTGCAACTTCCAGCGCGTCATCACCACCGACCCGCACACTCTCAACGCGTTACGCAACGAGTATCCGGATTACGGCGGTAAATGGGATACCATCCACTACACGCGCCTGCTCACGCAACTGATCGACGCTGGTCAGATCAAACTCACCAGGCAGCTCGACTACCGCGTGACGTTCCACGACCCGTGCTACCTGGGCCGCTACAACCAAGGCTTCAACCCGCCGCGGGCCTTGATTCAGGCGACAGGCTGCGAGCTGGTCGAAATGCCGCGCAACAAGGAGAACTCGTACTGCTGTGGCGCAGGCGGCGGCCAGATCTGGATGGGGACCACTCCGCCCGGTGAGCGGCCAGCCGAGAACCGCATCCGCGAAGCCCTTTCGGTCCTCGGCGGCCCATCGACGAATGGCGCCAGCGGCAAGAAGTTGCTGTTCGTGGTGGCCTGCCCGAAAGACGTGGTGATGTACACCGACGCGGTGAAGACGACAGGGAACGAGGGGAAGATTGAGGTGCGGGATATTATCCAGTTGGTGGCAGAGGCGATAGGAGATGAACTCCCAAGTCCCAAATCCCAAATCCCAATAGCTGTGCAGGCATGACGATTTGATTTTGGGATTTGGTCATTGGGATTTGGGATTTTTTCACATGGCTCAAGAACTCAACGACCTTTCATCCGCGTTAACCCTCCGCCTGCGCGACCTGGCCCGCATGCTCGACCGCCTGGATCGTCTGGAGTCCGGCACGGGCGAGTGGCTGGCCTCACAACAGGCGGACGATTGGGCGGAGGCCGCCACCGATATGACGCTGCGCACCCTGCGCGTCGCCGCCGACCCGACGAACTTTGGGATTCTCGCCTATCTTTCAAAGCGCACCGCCGTGCCCATTGCAGACCTCGAACGAGCAACCGGTCTGGGCCGCCTGGCGCTGACCGAGCGGGTGAACGATCTCGTGCAAGTCGGCCTGGCGGGGCGAAACATTGATACCGATCACGTGCAAGGGACTGCGGCAGGTGCGGTGCTCGTTAGCTTGATCTCAACTATCAGCCAGGCCACGGCACAGAAGCTAGCCCAGGCATTGGAGCCGGTGACAAGATGAGATGTCCTTATTGTGATTTCGAGGACCGCCGAATGAGGTTGCATCGCCATCTCGGTGACACACATCTCGAGCTCGTGACGACCGAGCGCGACGAGGCGACGGGGAGAATGCGATATATCATCGGCTGTCCGGTGTGCGGCTTGAAATATCAGCACGCCGTCAAGCCGCGCTATCGAGATCCACGCTTTCTCGACGAGTACAAGGCCGAAATTGCCCTCGTCGCGTTTGACCAGTTGCTCTATCACCTGGAGGAAAAGCATCCCATTGAGGCTGGAATTGCAGAAATCGATAAAGATTGATACAATAGAGGGCAGAACCACAAGAGTCACTCAACCATGATGTTCCCCGCCGCAGTTGCTCTGCAGCCTCGGCAACCCCGCCCGTATCTGAATCAGGAACTACAACAAGGAGGCTTTTATGGCTGTCCCATCCAATTGCAGCCTACCTGAAAATCTCTACTACTGGGTCGAAAAGCATACCTGGGCGCGCCGCGAGCCGGACGGCACGGTTGTCGTCGGCATCACCGATGTGGCGCAGCACCTGGCCAAAACCATCATCTCTGCGACACCCAAAGAGGTGGGCAAGGCAGTGAAGAAAGGCAAAAGCGCGGGCACCGTCGAGAGCGGCAAATGGGTGGGCCCGGTCACTGCGCCGGTCAACGGCATTATCATCGCAGTCAACACGGCGCTGAAGTCCAGGCCCGGCCTGCTGAACACCGATCCGTATGGCGAGGGCTGGTTCGTCAAAATCAAGCCGGACAATTGGGACGCCGACGCGGCAGACCTGGTCACCGGCGAGACAGGAGTTGCGGCGTATCAGCAATTCCTGAGTGAGCAGGGTATTGACTGTACCAAATAGACATCATATGGCCATCTTTTAAGGTTGTGACATTCCGGAGGATTACTACTTCGACATGGACCGCGATGTATGGATCCGGTTTGAAGGCGACCTCGCCTTTCTGGGCATGACCGACGTTGCCCAGACACGCGGCGGAAAGTTGGTCAACATCACCTTCAAGAAGCCGGGCAAGATCATTGCCCAGGGCAAGAGCGCGGCCACCATTGAGTCCGCCAAGTGGGTGGGGCCATTCCCCATGCCCTTCAGTGGTGAAATCGTCGAAACCAATGAAGCCGGCTTCAAACGCGACATCCTCCTGGTCAATAAAGACCCATACGGAACCGGTTGGCTCGTCAAGGTGCGCCCGACGAACCTCGACGCCGAACGCAGTCACCTCTTGACCGGCGCAGTGGCCGTGGAAGCCTATCAGCGGAAGATCCTCGAGCTTGGGGTGAAGTGCTTCCGGTGCGTTGACGAGTCTCAGTAACAGAAAGGCATTTCTCATGAACAACCCCATTCGAATCCTCGACGTCGGTCTGGTCTCTCCCGTGCGTTCGCAGGCCATCTATCACGGGGTGGCCTATGCGATGAAACCGGAGACGCCGGATACCATCATCCTTGTCGGCCCAACCGAGCCTTACGTGTGCATCGGTTACCACCAAGAGCTTGAGAAAGAAGTGGACGTGGCGTTCTGTCGCGAACACGACCTGCCTATCTATCGCCGCGAGGTGGGCGGTGGCGCGGTATATCTCGACAAGGGGCAGGTGTTCACCCAGTGGATCTTCCATCGGGGCCAATTGCCGCATTCGCTCGAAGAACGGTTCACGCTGTACATCAAGCCGCTGGTCGACACCTATCAGACGCTTGGCATCCCCGCCAACCACCGCCCCGTGAATGACGTACACGTGAAGGGAAAGAAGATCGGCGGGACGGGTGCGGCCCAGATGGGCGAGGCCGAAGTCGTCGTTGGCAGCCTCATGTTCGATTTCAATTTCGACCTGATGGCGCGCGTGCTCAAAGTCTCGTCAGAAAAGATGCGCGACAAGATTTTCCAGTCGCTCAACGAGTACATGACGACGATGACGCGCGAACTGGGATACACTCCCGACTACGAGACCGTCAAGCGCGAGTACATCCGGCAAGTGGTGAATACGTTGGGTCACCCGGCTGAATATGGCGAATTGACCCCCGAAGAGGAGATGACCGTCGAAGAGCTTGAAGAGCGCCTGTCCTCGGACGAGTGGCTGTATCAAAAGGGCGGCCTGCGGCAGACCGGCGCGGTGAAGATTCACGCCGACGTATACGTCGTCGAGGCGGCATACAAGGCTCCGGGCGGTCTGATCCGTGCGACGGCCCGCGTGCGCGAAGGGCGCATCGATGACCTCACTCTGTCCGGCGACTTCACGATGCTGCCCGCTTTCGCGGTCGGTGCGCTGGAACAGGCGCTACGCGGGGTAACGTTGGACGCCGCGCCGATCCGCGCCAAAGTCGCAGAGTTCTACCGAGGCCTGCCGGTGCAGTCGCCCGGGGTGGGAATTGAGGATTGGGTGAACGCGATTATCGCGGTGAAGGGCCAGGCACCGGCATAGTAGTACTACAACGGCGGTTTGTCATTCTGAGGAGCGGAGCGGTCCTGAGCGAAGTCGAAGGAAGAATCT
>JBBITV010000188.1:300-7368 GCA_037440585.1 Chloroflexota bacterium | reverse complement strand
ACCAGCGCGCCGATCAGGATTCCCTGGCGTCGCGCGGACACCAGGCTGGTCAGCCCAAGGGCGAGCAACACGGCGAGAGCCGAGAGCGCTGGAAAAAGCAAACGGCCTTGTGAGGCAGCCGTCTGCAGCGTCCAGCGGACAAGCCCGGCCAGGACGAGGGTGATCCAGAGGACGAGGAGCAGCAGGGCTTTCAAGTTCCGAGTTTCGAGTTTCGGATTTCGGGTTTCAGGTTCCACGGTTCGATACCCTGAACTCGAAACCCGAAACCCGAAACCCGAAACCGCTTTCAGCCAGACCGCCAACCCTACTAATGCCACGAGCGTCAGGGCGTCGAACAGAGTGTAGAGCCAGGTGGGTTCTAGCAGGACGTTGGCCCCGCCGAAGAGCCCCCAGAAGTTGATGCGGAAGCCCTGGAATTCTTTCAGCAGGTCGAGGAGAGTTAATTGAGTTGGGCGCCGCCCGGCGATGTCCAGCATCACGTTCAGCCCCAGCGGATCGCCATAGAGTTGCCAGTTGCGGATGTACCACCAGCCGGCCAACAGTATAACGGGGGCCAGGATGAGGAGCCAGCCCTCACCCCAACCCTCTCCCAGAGGGAGAGGGAGCCTGTGGTGCCCGGTTGATTCCCTCTCCCTCTGGGAGAGGATGAGGGTGTTTTCGTGTTCATCCGTCGTCCAGGATCGTGGCGTGCCAGTTGATTCCCTCTCCCTCTGGGAGAGGGTTAGAGTGTTTTCGTGTTCATCCGTCGTCCAGGATCGTGGCGTGCCAGTTGATTCCCTCTCCCTCTGGGAGAGGGTTAGAGTGTTATCGTGTTCGCCCGTAGGGCAGGCTCGCGGCGCGCCAGTTGATTCCCTCTCCCTCTGGGAGAGGGTAAGGGTGAGGGCAGTCCTCTGCTCCGCTCCAGGCCTGGGTAGAGCGTAACCCAATAGGGCCAGCGGAATCAACCCCAGCCCACCGAGCTTGGACAGCGCGGCCAATCCACACACCACTCCGAGGGCCAAAGCCGTCCGCCGGGAGGCGTGCCCCTGGGCGATACGCACGATGAGCAGCAGCGCCAGCGCCGACAGGGTCACGACCAGGTTGTCGTTGTTGACCGAGGCGCTAATGAATAGAAACATTGGGTTGAACGCAACCAGGGCGGAAGCGCCGATGGCCAGCGGCTGATTCTCGGGAAAGATGGTGCGCGCCAGCAAATAGGTCAGCCAGACGGTGAGCGCGCCGAGGCCGACGGACAGGAAGCGGATCAGGCGCACCGCCAGGACAGTCCCCTGCCAGGGGAAAGCTTCCCGCCCGGTGTGGACGAACATGTTCTTGTTGTCGCGTGCCAGCGGCACTCCGACTGTCGCGTGCGGGTTCTTGTAGAGCAGGTCAGGTAAGTCGGAGGTGTCGATCCAGAAGGTAGCGGCTGCCGCCAGGGCATAGTAGAGCGGCGGTTGGCTGCCCTCCTGCTCCCATAAGGTCTTGACTCCGGGCTGCTGCACCGGCAATCCGTTGCCATCGGCCAGGTGCTTGACGTAGGGATAGTGATTCATCTCGTCGCTGGCCTCGAACACGGGATCGACGACGGCGTAAGTCAGGCCGAGCGCGATGAACGTGGCGAGGATGGCGGCCAGGGCGATTGGCGGGCGGAGATGCGCCCGCCCCAACCGGGCCGCACACCCAGCGCCAGGTTGTCTGCGTTGGTCCGCATTGGTCTGCGTCTTGTTCCTCATACCTTGTAAGTGATTGCTTTCGTTCTTCACTGGCTGCTATGGTCCCACTTGAATCTGCCCAAACAATACCCGATCTCCGGGCAGCCGGTTGCCTGAAGCGTCGAAGGCCGGCAGGCGCTGTAACGTCGCCCGGTCGTAAAGGCCGGCCTCAATCTGGTAAACGCCTGATGGAGCGTCGTCTGGAAGGGTGAGCCGGTACGCGTCGGTGACATACTCGCCAGTAATCCAGCCCGTAGTGGGGCGCGTCCCATCGGCGGGCACGCGGTCCGCTTGTGCCAATACGCGCCCATCGGCTCCTAACACGTGGACGAAGGCGGTGTAGCTCACCTCCATGAGACCCAACGCTTGCCAGTACAGTGTGATGTTCACTTTCTGACCTTCAACAGCGAGGTCGTGACCTACCAGGGCAATGCGCTCGCCAAATCGCGCTCCACTCTCTTCTTGCATAGCCGGACGGGCCATCTGCCGGGACACGGCCTCTATCCCCATCTCACCCAGGCGCAATGGTGCTGCCAGGGCCTGTCCGGACGCGTCGATGAGCTCGGCGGTGAGCGTGCTGCGGCCTGAAAGCGCCTCCGGGCTGATGGCCATGCGATACTCGCCGCGGATGATCTCACCTGGGCGCCACTGGCGGGTTGGAAAGCCTGTGTGGGCGAGCGGTCTTACCACCTGGCCCTGTACCTTGCCATCCGCTCCTACCAGGCGGAGGCGCAATTGGGCATCGCGCTCCGGCGTCTGCACCGCCTGCCAAAAGAGGGTCACGGGCACCACTTCGCCGGAGCGGACCTGGTCACGCCCCAGGCGAACGCCGAGAAGCTTGAGCCCGTCGCCGGCCCAGGCATCCAGCGGCCGTCCCATGTCCAGGGTTGCGCCATCGGGCAACTGCGGGGATAGTGCAACGTGTACTCGGCCGATCCGGTAGGTTGTGCTGCCGGGATTGCCTGTGGCGTCCAACCGCTTCAAGCGTTCTCCGCCTGGCCAACGGTAGAGGCCGGCGTCCAGCCAGTAGTCCCCCGGAGGGATACCGGGTTGCAGGGCCACGCGGTAATGGGCGGTAACTTGCGTGCCTGGTTGCCAGGCGGAAGTCGCGATGCCCTCTGCGTCCCGCAAGGGCTCGTCGGCCTGGCCCCAAAGCCGCTCGTCTTCATCGACCAGTTGCACGAAGACCGTGTAGTCGGCGGACGGTTCCGCCAGCGCCTCCCACTGCAAGGCTACTCCCAGATCGCGCCCCCACTGCGCTTCCGGCCGGGCTACGCCTGCCCCCACCAAGGCAACTTCATTGCCGAAATTGACAGGCGAGCGCGGCTCGATTTCGGTGTCGCGGAAAACGGGGGCGCCAGAAAGATCGTAACCTGTCACTCGCACATCGCCGAAGTCCGCCTGATTGATATGGAAGGCGTGCGTGGCCAGCCCGTAGCGGACCAGGTTTTGGGAGCCATCATGCTTTGTCTGGTAAGAGATGTACCAGACATAGCGCTTACCGGCCGTGGCTTCAGTCACCCGGCGCATCACATCGGCCTCACTGTCAGATTCGACGACCGCCAGCGGCGTTGGTCCATCGTAGTGGCGGGTGAAGACGGACACCTTGTCTGTGACGATTACGTCGGTCTCCGGTACCGCCATGTTAGCTAGATAGTTCAGGGGAGCCTGGTAGCTGAGATTGGGATAGATCCAGGCGTAGTCAACCCCGTACTTCCGCACGACGTATTCGGGCACCTGGCCCAGCCAGAAACGGTCGGTGATGTCAGCGAAGATGTGGCGCTGCACCTGGCTGATGTACAGCACCATGTAGTCGGCTGTGGCCGGATCGTACCCCGATACGTGTTGGATGGGCCCGTTATAGTATGGGGCAAAGCCGGCCACCACCCACACCGCCGTCTCCAGCGGCCTCTGTTGCGACCTGGCGTTCAGATAGGCGGCTGCCTCTTCCATGCCCTCGCCCCATCCCACCAGCAGCGTGCGCATGGCAGCCGGCCCGCCACCCACCAATAGGTTGTAACTGGCCATATAATAGGGGTGGTAAGGTAAGACCAGCAGCGCCTGGATAGCTAACACCCCTACCAGGGTAAGCTTAGACCTGGCAGGTCTTGAAGACCCATCAGGTCTCGGTTCTGGATGGGTTGCCACGATCTGCCACAGGCCAATTCCGACGAAGAGGTCTAGCATAGGAAAGACCGGCAATAGATAGCGGTCGAATTTCTTTTCGCCGCGCGTCATGAACAGGGTGAATAAGACGATAAAGGCCAGGAGCCAACGCAGTGTATCCTCGCGACGGCGGCGCCAGCTCCATATGGCCAGGAGTCCAGCGGCCAGACCCAGGAGCGTGACGGGCGTCAACCGGAAGGCCAATGCGACGGGATAGAAAGCTGGCCCGGGATCGGGTTGGCTGATACCCCAGAAGAAGTTGCTCTCGTGGGGTGTATCGGCGTAGCCGAGAGCTTTGCTCAACACCGCCTGGAAAGTACCAGGCGGATCGACCCACATGGCGGGCCAGAGGGCTATGTAGGTTGCGACCATCGCCAGGCTCCAGATGAGGCCGGCGACGATGGTCCGTCTCAGAAAGCGGAAGAGGTCGAACGGAGTCTCCTTGCTGGTCACGAGCAGGACCAGGCCGGTAAAGGATACCAGGAAGAGTGCTGTCGTCTTGGTAAGAGCCGCCAGCCCTGCCAAGAAACCCGAGATGACCAACCATCCGAACTTGCCAGCCATGAGCTGCCGTCTGCCGTCCGCCGTCTGCGGTCCACGGTTGTCTTCACGCACCCAGGCGAGCAGGGCCAGCACCGACAAAACCATGAAACTGGTGAGCAAGGCATCCAGGTGCAACACCCGGGAATGGGCCAGGTAAAAGGGATCCAGGGCCACGAGCCCGGCGCCCAGGAGCGCCGGCTGCTCGCCTACGAGGGAGCGCGCCAGGAGGTACATCAGGGCGACTGCTAAGGCCGTTACCACGCCAACAATCCATTTGGAAGCGAACATCAGTTCTGCCAGCAGGCGCAGCGAATCAGGATCGCCCAGGGTGGGCCGCGTGGTGACTTCGGTGATAGCGGCGCGGTCCACGCCGGGTGACACGAGAAGAGCGATGGCATCCAGCCACATCGTGGTCACGCCAGGGTGAGGGGCCTGGTACGTGTCGGCCAGGCGGCCCTCGGCCAGGGCCATCAGGAAGCGGGCCGAGCGAGTGCTCCATGTCAGCTCATCGCCTACCACGAAGACGGCAGGCTGCACGATCCTCGGCACAAGGGCCACCAGAAACAGCCCTAGAGCCAACGCGCCCGGCCTGGCCCACAGCCGGGTGGCTCTCCTCGCCGCCTCGTGTAGTGTAACCCTGCGGCCAATAGTACGCATATCGATCCAGAACACTCTTACTCTCTCACCTGAATCAGGGTTGACATCTGATCGATAATTCCTGGCCGACCAACTCGTGGCCAGTGGTACTTCGCTTCAAGAATCGGTGTCCGCGATTCTGTCATCTCAAGAGCACGCGGTCATCCGGAAGACGATTCCCCTGTTCATCGAAAACGGGGAGGCGCACCCCGGTTGCTGGCAGGTACATTCCAATTTCCACGGTATAGGGGCCGCCCGGTGCGTCTCGCCCAACCGGGAGGGTATAGCGATCCAGGATGATCTCACCTGTGTCCCAGGCCGCCGTTGGGTATGAGCCACCGGCTGGCGGCGCATCGGCCTGGCTGAGTACCTGGCCGGAGGGATCGAGCAAGTGCGTGAATACGGTATACTCCTCCGGTATCGGCGCTATTGCTTGCCAATAGAGCGTCAGGTCCAAAGAACGTTGGAACGTTGGAACGTTAGAACGTTCAACGTTTAGGTCATAGCCGAGCAAGCGTACTGCATCTCCCAATTGCCTCGATAACGGGTGCTGTGGCATGGGTATCTGGCTGGCTGGAAACCGGATGGCGCGCAATCCGCCAGCCTCACGCAGAAGCTCACCCTGGGGCAGACTGAATGTCTGCCCCGAGGGTAGAATGTACACCGCTACCTGGCCGGGCGGAGGCATGACCAGCGCACGGTTGGGATCAAAAGTTCTGGGATGATCAAGGAGACCCTCCGCCAGGTATACGCGCGCACCCTGCTTCCGGACCTGCTGGGCCAGGGCGAATGCGCCCTCCAGCCCAGGCTCGGCGTCGAAGTCGCGCACATTCCACGTGGCCGGCTCGAACAGGTACACGTCGCGGGCCAGAACGGCGCGGACTACCAGGCCTTTCGGGTCCACGCCCTGACCGTAGGTGAAGTACCAGCCCTGGCGCAACTCAGGCGAGACGACTGCCTGGACCCGGCGATCGAGGCCTTGATTGTAGTGTATCACATCTGGCAGGTAAAGATAATCCGGGAATAGAGTCATCCCCAGGAAGCCAATAGGGAACAGCGTCTTGCCCGGCCCGGCGTTTTGCGGCAGGTTGACGAAAAGCAGGGAGTCGTCGGGGCCAGCGCGGGCGGCCAGGTCAGACATCCGTTTGATAAGCCGGGTGCCGTCGGCCATCTGAGCTACGCGGCTCTCGACGAAGCTGGCCGACGGGAGGAGGAGGGTGAGGGTGAGCAGCAGATATTTTAGATTTTGGATTTTAGATTTTAGATCGGGGCTACGCCACTGCCTTGGAATCCAAAACCCGGTATCTAAAATCCAAAATCCAAAATCTAAAATCCAAAATGCCGCCAGTGTCCCACTCCACAGCCAGGCTGCGCCCACGGAGCCTAGCGTAAACAAGCGTGGGCTGCCAAGCACATAATCGCTGTCCAGGCCAAGGGTTGCCGGTAACACACTCACCCCCGTCCACCAGAGCGCGAAGACAAAGAACCGGCCCAGCCTGGCCTGGCGCATAAACCAGGCGGCCATAGCCAGGGTGATGATGGCGACAGCGACGAAGGGAACCGCGCTCTCGCCCAGGCCGAGCCAGGTATCCAGCATCGTTCCGAGTGGCGCGGTTGGGAAGGTCAGCCCTTGTAAGAAGTATAGCGCACTCATGCCCTTGTCAGCCGACAGACCCAAGCCTGGCGATGGCTGCTTGGGCGCCAGCCGCCAGGCGACCAGGTAGGCGGCAGTCAAGGCCGCGTAGGGCAGGTAAGCGTTGAACCCTTCACTCCGTTCAGGGCAAGCTGTTGAACCCTTCACTCCGTTCAGGGCAAGCTGTTCAACGTTTGAACGTTTAACGTTGGTCAGCAGGTCGCAGGCGACGAGGAGGAGGATGAAGACGACTGCGGATTCGTGCGAGAGCAATGCCAATGCGAGGGTCGCGTAGCTGGCCAGCCGGGGAGGTGTAGCTGGACCCGCTTCGCGGCTCAACAAGAATAGGGCCAGCGTAGCTAACACGAAGAAAGTCGCCAGCGAGTGGAAGAGCGAGCC
>JBBITV010000188.1:0-290 GCA_037440585.1 Chloroflexota bacterium | reverse complement strand
GACGTAGGCGACTTCGAAGTTGTACGGATGGGCGGCGAAGATCAGCCCGGCGACCAGACCGATCTTCGGCTGTCCTGCCAGGCGTGTCCCGAGGCTATAGACCAGGGCTGCATTGGCCGCGTGCAATATCAGGTTGACCAGGTGGTAGGCCGGGGCCGGGTAATAGCCTGTGATCAGCCAGAGCAGCTTCCAGATCACGAACGCTAGAGGCCGCCAGAAAGGGTAATCTGGCATCGACCAGAACATGGCAATGAGGGATCGCCCTTCCATCAGGCGGAAATGGCCTGATG
>JBBITV010000187.1:3665-7389 GCA_037440585.1 Chloroflexota bacterium | reverse complement strand
AACGGGCTGTCGTTCGGTGGCTGTATGGTGAGGGCAAAGGCATCGGGGCCGTACGCCGTCTGGTAGGGTGTGCGGGCAATCTTCGCCGCATACAATAGTGCCGGAAGGTTGCTGGAGATGATTCCCGGCAGGTCCGTACAGGACTGAAAGAAACTGGTGCCGATTTCAAACGTGAAGCCCGGTACGCCCAGCGCGCCGTATACGAAGTCATCCAAAGTGCCGGAGGTCATGTAGAGCGTCGAACTGGACTGGCCGGCTGTGTAACCGTTGTAGGAGGCAAACCTACGGGCAATGGCCTGCAGGTCGCGCTGATTGGGCGCCGGGAGGGTTGTATGGCCGTAGGGCCACAACACGTACTCGCCGTAGCTGTGTAGGGTGATGAAAATGCCCGTCGTGTCGGCAGGCGCCGGATCGTCGTCGTTGGGGCCGCGCTGGTCAGGGAAGAGCGCACGCAGGTAGGTATCCAGGGCTTTTGTTTCCGGCTCCGATACGGCCACGGGCCCACGATACGTCTGGTCGCATGGCTCCGTACTGGACCCGGGGGACTCGCCCCAGTGAAAGTTATTGTTACGGTTCAGGTCGGTGCCGTATTGATACCAGGCTTGCGGGGGAATGGCGCACGGCGGGTCAGGCGGGAATGGGCCGTTGGTATCGTTCGTGTTCTTGCGTTGAAGGTGGCCCTGTTCGGCCAGTTTGTGGCCGTCAGGGTTGCTCATCGGTACAACATGGATTTCGTGGTAGTTGAGCAGCCAGGTGACGTCTGGGTCCGTACCGTAGCGGCTGGTCAGGTAGTCGACAAAGGCCATGGCCAACTCAGTCGTGGCCAGCTCGCGCGCGTGGTGCTCGGCAATCAATAAGAAAGCCGGTTTGGGGCCGGCGATGGCCCGGTTGGTGAGCTTGAGCACCCACAGGTCATAGCCCCCACTCTCCGTGGTCTTCCTCCAGGAGTCGCCATAGTCGATCAGTTGGGCCAGGGCCGGATACTTCCTGACCGTCTCACGCAGAGCGAACTCGACCTCCTCGACCGTCCGATAGCAAGGGTAGGCGGGCGGTGCGAGGGTCGCCACCATTTCGGTAAGCACCTTGTCAACCTCGACCCTATATCTCTGAGCCACGAGCGACGCCTGCCCGGCATCGCTGACGGGCGCCACCAGGTAGCCAGCGTCGCGGTGCACCTCCCAGACGTCGAGCCGGGCGGCCAGTTCATTAAGCTGTGCCTCATCTTTGAAGTAGATGCGCACGACACTCCCACCACCTGCCGGAGCCTGGGCATTGGCGCCAATGACCAAAAATAAAGTCCCAATGACCAAAAAAGAAATCCCAAATCCCAATGACCAAATCCCAAATCCCAATTTGGGATTTGGGATTTGGGATTTGTGGTTTTTTATTGGGGATTTGGTCATTGGGATTTGGGATCTGGTCATTAGTCATTGCTCATTTGCTCCAGCACGCGTCTCAGATCATTGCGCCAGCCTTCGCCTGAACGCATCGGGATCCAGATGTGCTGCCGGCCGACTCTGGCCCGGCCGTCAAAACGACGATTAAGTTGGCTCTGTATCTCTTTTTCCAGCGGCTCAAGCTTCAGCACCAGGTGGTCGCCTTCGACACTCACGGTCTGCACCCCACCTAGCGCCGCCAGGACTTTGACCTGCAGCAGGAACATCAGATTCTGGACCGGTTCCGGTAGCTCGCCAAAACGATCTTCAAGCTCTTGAGACATCGCCTGGACCCCCGGCAAGTCCTTGATTTCGGCCATGCGCCGGTACAGGCGCAGCCGTAACCGGTTATCGCTGACGTAGTCCTCCGGCAGGTAGGCCGCCAGGGGCAGGTCAATCGTCGGCGCCAGATCCAAAGTGTGCGGGGGAGCAGTAACGCGCGGTCGCGCGGCAGAACCAGCTTCGTCTTGTGACCGGCCCGGGCCGTGCGACCGCGCGTTAGGGGAGCGGGGGGGCAGAGGTGACTCCTCCCCTGCTCCCCTATCCCGTGGCTCCTCTGCTCCATTCGCCTTGAGCTCCTTAATCGCCTGGGCCAGCAGCCGGGTGTATAGATCAAAGCCGATGGCGGCGATATGGCCACTCTGCCGCGACCCCAGGACGTCGCCCGCGCCACGGATCTCCAGGTCCTTCATCGCAATCCGAAAACCGGAGCCCAGGTCGCTGGCCTCCTGGATCGTCTGCAGGCGCTCGCGCGCATCACTGCTTAGCTCTTGATGCTTGTCGTACAGGAAATAAGCGTAGGCACGCTGGCTGCTGCGCCCCACCCGCCCACGAAGCTGGTACAACTGGGCCAGCCCGAAGCGATCGGCGCGCAGAACGATCAGGGTATTGGCGTTCGGAATGTCCAGGCCACTCTCGATAATCGAGGTACAAACGAGGACGTCGACGTGACCTGAGGCGAAGTCGAGCATGACCTGGGCCAGATCGGCTTCATCCATCTGCCCATGCGCCACGCCGACAATGGCCTCCGGGATAAGCCGCTGGACTCTCTGGGCGATGAGGTGAATGCCCATCACCCGGTTGTAGACCAGGAAGACCTGGCCGCCCCGGTTGAGCTCACGCCAGATCGCCTGACGCACCAACGCTTCGTCGAACTCGGCCACCTGGGTGATCACCGGTAGGCGTTCCTCCGGCGGCGTCTCAATGGTGCTCAAGTCGCGAATGCCGGTGAGGGACATGTGTAAGGTGCGTGGAATGGGCGTGGCGGTCAGAGTCAACACGTCTACCGTCGTCCGCAATTGCTTCAGCCGTTCTTTGTCTTCGACGCCGAAGCGGTGCTCTTCGTCGATCACCAGCAAGCCCAGGTCTTTGAATTCCACATCCCTCTGGAGCAGCCGGTGCGTGCCGATGATGATGTCAATCTTACCCGCCTTCAGCCGGTCCAGGATCTCTTGCTGCTCCTGTTTCGACCTGAAACGTGACAGCATTTCGACGTTGATGGGGAAGGCAGCCAGGCGCTGCTGGAAGGTGGCCAGGTGTTGCTGCGCCAGGACGGTTGTCGGCACCAGAATAGCGACCTGCTTGCCATCCATGACGGCTTTGAATGCAGCACGCAGGGCCACCTCGGTCTTGCCGAAACCCACGTCACCGGCAACCAGCCGGTCCATGGGCTTCGACTCCTCCATATCCTTCTTGACTTCCTCGATGACCCGGAGCTGGTCCTCGGTCTCGACGTAGGGGAAAGAAGCTTCAAGCTCGGCCTGCCACGGTGTATCCGGACCAAAGGCGTGGCCAGGTGAGATTTCGCGTTTCGAGTAAAGCTCCAGCAGCTCACGGGCGATATCTTCAATAGCGCGCCTGGCCCTCTCCTTGACGCGCTCCCAGTCAGTGCTGCCCAGGCGTGTGACCTCGGGCACCGCATCGCCGACGCCGACGTAGCGCGCGACCCGGTCGATCTGGTAGATCGGGACGTACAACCGGTCGCCGCGTGCGTACTCCAGCTCGATGTACTCACGCTCCGCCCCACCGACGTCCATACGTACCAGTCCCCGGAACTGCCCAATGCCATGTTCGATATGGACGACATAATCGCCAGCACGCAAGTCAGCAAAGAATGAGTCCGGCGGCGTCACCTTACGCGGCTGCACCCGTCTGCGGCGCGGCATACGCCAGCCGAAGAGTTCGGAGTCAGTGAGCAGGACAACAGGCAGGGGAGCAGGGGAGCGGGGGCGCAGAGGAGCAGGGGGGCAGGGGGGCAGGGGGGCAGGGGACTGCCGAGTGCGGAGCAC